>DASQZS010000363.1:0-3846 GCA_035638535.1 Candidatus Acidiferrum sp. | reverse complement strand
GGCTACTCAAACAATTACTATTACTCCAGCAATTACTACGGCGGCAGTAGCAATGGTAACTACTACCACGGAAACGGTAACAACAATTGGAACCATGGAAACGGGAATGGGAATTGGAATCATGGGAACGGTAATAACAATTGGAATCACGGAAACTGGAACGGTAACGGGAACAACAATAACGGTAACTGGAACCACGGCAACGGGAATGGCAATTGGAATCATGGAAACGGTAACGGGAACGGCAACGGACATCACAAGCATCCATGACGAACCGACAGCACACACACCGGAACCCAAAACTCTCTTTCTTCCCATCTCTTCTTTCGTCAAAGCCATGGGATAGTCTGAACACGATTTATCAACTGAGATAAACAGAATCAGAATCTTGCATTATCGCTAACTAGGGTAACGTGAAGTCTACGGTTGATAGGGATAAGTGTGAAATTTCGGTTGATAGGCTGCCGAATACTGGCAGTAGCATGAGAAGGAAAGCCAGAATTATCGCGGTTGCTAAAAAGACCGCAATCATTACGACCCGAAGAATTTCGTTCCTAAAGAAGACTGAGACTAACTCAAGGGTGACGACGTTAAGGAACGAGACTTCACGTTACCCGCAGTAAGGTAACGGTACCTTTGCGTCAGTTAGGAGGCCCTGTTACTTTCCGTCTGCTATTATTTTCCATTTCGAGCCCGATCTGAGCATGACTCGCAAGTGACTTTCAAGTCGTACTGATAGGGGCAGGTAAAATGCCGATCGACCCCGTGTGGGTAATCCAGTATCCAGAACCCTTTACGGCATCTGAACAAGTAGATTGGCATCGGCTTCACGAAATGAGCTGAGGAATCTACCCAGACGTTCAAGGTTCCGAAAAGACGCGCTGCGATCCGCTGATATAATGGAGGATTAAGAATGAATCTAGGATATTGGTTCTTCTTGCTCAATTTAACTTGTTGGGGCATCCGAAGTGCCCCAGTCAAATATGCGCCCAGAACGATATAGGAGTTCTTCTACTCATAAATCAAAAGATCATTTACTCTGGACTGTTTGCTATATTAACCCTTATCAACCGAAAAGTAACAACCCACCGATTCTAAGCAATCAACCGACAAGATACCGTTACCCTAATCAGGTATGCTTAAATTCGATATTCGCTCGCGTGCGAGTATTGGTAGTATACCAAAGGCCAAACCCCTTTGGTGAATAGTATACTCATCGACCGTTTCGATTTCGGAGATTCCCAAGATTGCTAGTAGAGAATCTTATCAAGAAGACAGTGGCGTCGAACGTTCACATTAGCGTCAGAAACCTTAACGTTTCTTATGAGAACGTCCAAGTGTTGAAGAACATAAACGTCGACATTCCGAGGGGAGAGATTACCGCCGTAATAGGTCCCTCCGGGTGCGGGAAAACAACATTCCTACGCAGCTTGAACAGGTTGATAGAATTAGTGACCGATGTCAAAATCTCCTGCAACATACTGGTCGATGATGTCGACATCATGGGGAAGGAGGTAGATGTTACTGATGTGCGGAAGCGCTTGTCGCTCATCGCCCAAACACCAAACCTTCTACCCATGTCTATTTTCGATAACATCGCATACGGTCCACGAGTCCATCAAACCAACTGTCAATTAGCGGAGATAGTTGAACGATGCTTACGATCAGCTGGGCTTTGGGAAGAGGTTAAGAATCGACTCAAAGAACCAGCCTCACTCCTCTCCATAGGCCAACAACAAAGACTCTGCCTCGCACGGGCGTTGGCTGTGGAACCTGAAGTTCTCCTATGCGATGAACCAACCTCAGCCCTTGACCCACAATCCGCGCAGCACGTGGAGAAATATCTCCAGGCCCTTCGCGAGGATTATACGATCGTCTTCGTCACCCACACCCTACGCCAAGCCCGAAGGATCGCGGACAACGTCCTCTTCCTATATTGGGGAGAACTAGTTGAGCAAGGCCCCGCACGATCATTCTTCAACCAACCCCAAAACCCAATCACCAAAGCATACCTCGAAGGCGCATTCGGATGAATCAACTTCCCAACCTCGGTCCCATTATCTCCATTCCAAGAAGCTCTAACTGTGAGTAGAATCCTCGAGATTTCGTTATTTTACGAGAGGCGATGAATCCGCATCTAACCATTACTCACAAATGGGACGATCAAAATTCCACTCATGAACAGAGTCTGAACACGACTTATTAACCCGCTTCAGATCGATTCGTTTAAATCTGCATCACCCGAAAATCACAACAAGCATGGCGATCGGAGATGCTAACCGAATCTAACCCTCATCGAGCATCTAACCAAACGTTGATCTGCCCAATATGCGAACGCGGCGTGGAAAATCACACAGAACTTGAATCAATCACCTGCGTCAACATTGGAAGAACCCGAACCCAAAACGACGCTCAGGATCCCATCACACAGTTAGAAGCATGTGACAAATGTCTCGAACAAGAAACCGCCCTCAAACAATTATGGTCACTTATACAAGACCGCGCCCATCCCACCAACTGCACCTGGCGTTGCACCAGCTGCAACCAAGAACGACAACTCACCATAACCTGATCCTTAAACCGGGTATAATGGGTTACAGCGTTGGAGCCATACCTCTGGGTTTGCGCCAACTGCGGATGGAAAACCGAACAATCAACCGAAACCTGCCCCAAATGCCAAAACCGCGTCTGGGGCAAACTAGTACGTGTTGAAAAACTAGAATCCCTTCAACATAACACTTCTAATCTAAACGAAAAAATTGAGTCCCCGCAAATCGAAGAGGCCGTGAAGAATTACCTGAAACAAGTAACAGGCCTTCTCAATTCGGTTGAGTGCGGAAAATGCCACACCATAATATACAGACCGGATACACAATTTAATCGTCAAGCCTTCGAGAACAGTTTAAGAGAACACTACTCGAAATCCCCCGAATGTATCCCTGAACCAAAAACCAATCAACCTCGCGTTCTGTGATAGGAAAATAGTGATGAGTGGAATTGTCGACTAAGTCGTATTTGCTATTCTCACTTCAACCTGCCATGCCACGAATCCGATAACCGCCAAAGCAAATGCCAGCATACCCACATCGTCCAACCGCCAGTTGAAAGGCGGAAAGTCAATGTGAGACGAGAACGATGCGGGCAACCAATCGGGATGGGTTACTTGAAGTAGGACCACGTAAAGCCACACAAGCAAACTGAAAAGAAACACCGTTAGAGACACTATGCGGAGTATTTCATGCTTGTTAGTGAGTGGGTTACGTCGCCTGTGCGTTCTATTTTGAAGATTGCCGATTCGATTTGGCACGTAAATTCGATCCTAACGGCGGCCGATTCGTTCCTTAACGACTCTTTCAATTCTTAATTCGCTACGCTTCATCATTAACGCGAGTGTTCCGACAAAGAGCGCTTGAGTGGCTACGATTATGAGGATCTCACCTGTGATCGCCCATCCGATGCGAAATCCGAAACCGTTCAACCACAGCCAAAGAACCCAGAGAAGCATTGCTGCACCAGGTATGGCCGCTAAAGCTGCGGTGATAGAAAATAGGAAAACTGGATTGTAGAGTCTTGCCAATGCAAGGATTGATTTCAGGATTTCGAATCCGTGTATCCAAGTCACTAGTTTTGCTTTTCCAATTCTGGTTCTGTAATTGATCGGTACCTCTGTGGCGTTACCTAGCAGAGACATCTGAGCAAGCACTTCAGCCTCAACGCTGAACCCTGCAGTTTGCAACACTAAATGTCGAGCCGCGCTCCTTCGCAGCAAATACATTCCGGTGCATACGTCGGAAAAATGGGTGCCGAGCAGCGCGTTGAAGAATGCGCAAATACACCAGTTACCTA
>DASQZS010000362.1:0-3221 GCA_035638535.1 Candidatus Acidiferrum sp. | reverse complement strand
TTTTCCGTTTGCGATTTGAGGCATTAGACTTCTTTTCGGAACTCCCGCTTCACGTCTGAGCACAGACTCTACTACGGCCTGACACATTCCGATTGTTGCATAGAATGCTGCGTTGATGTAACAGAAACCTGCTTCTGGGAGAAGCATGCTTGTTAGAATGGGAATCCTCCACATCTCATTGGGGAATATCCCTCTTAGCCACGCAGTTCGCTTCTCTCTCCATTTCTCAATTTCTTTAAGCTGCTTTTCATACTCTTCGTCAGTTTCAGCGAGTGGTGGATCAGTTCCAGAAAAACGGATAGCGTCGGTTCCAATCCAATCATACGGAACGCTCGCCCATTCTTTGATCAGCTTCTTACGACGACGCATCAGAATTTTCGTCTGCTTCTTCATGACCCATACCTAAGCCTAGTGATTTACGAAGTTATCATTAGTCAATTGAAAATAAATTAAGAATCCGTCTAAAAATGTCAAAGCTCTTAGATCCAGGGATTCGCAGGGGCAATGAATAGAAGGCCAAGGGGATGAAATAGATTCGTGATTAAGTTATGTCGGATAGAACAACTAAGCGATCATTGGTGAAAGCGGCGACGTATAGGATTGTGATTGTTATCCTAGATTTCACCGTAATTTACTTGCTTACTGGAAGGGTTGATGTTGCGTTAGGCTTCATGGTGATCAGCAACATCTACACAACCGCCGCATACTTCATCCATGAACGAATCTGGAACAGGATAAGATGGGGGATCAAGTAGAGACACAGGTTAGGCTCCGATCACATTAAAACTTCGAAAGGACGCTAACAGCAGAAGACGCAATCAAGCGACCGAATTAGCTTGATTTTCCTAGATCCAAGTCATAGTTAGACACGGCTACACGGTGATTCCTGTGAAGTGTCTGATTAGAGTTCCTATAATGTAGAGTAGGGCGGTGGCGAGAAGGATTATGCTTGTAATTTCCATGAAATCCTTTTTGAAATTGGCGCCGGAGATGACTGAACTATAGAAGCTTGTGAACGCGGTGAGCGCTATTCCGAAGGATAATGAAAATGATAGCGCGTAAATCATAACCTTCGTGAGAAAATAGGGAGTAGCGAGGAATAATGCCGTCACGAAATAGGAGACGCCAGTGTAGATTGCTGACATTGCTGCTGAGCCCTTGAAGCCGGCTTTTGCTTGTGCGTAAGCTGCTGAAGCCATCGCAACAGATGCAGCCGCTCCCGCGATTATTCCAGCCAATCCAGCGAGTTCGGTCGAATTGTAAATTCCGAGTGAACCGGCGTGAATTCCCGCAATCTCGACCAACGCGTCTGCCAAGCCAAGGACTATGAATGAGAGATATTTCAGGTGAGGTTCTTGGAACTGTTCTTCGAGAGTTCGCTCATGTTCCTTTTCATCGGCGATCATTGCGTCGAAGGCTTTTCTATCTGATTGCGGAATTGAATTCGTCAATCCTTGATATTTCTTGATGGTGTCAGTTTCGTGTCTCTCTAAATATTTGACTGCGAATGTTACTCCGAAAATCATTCGTAGGAAAACAATTAAGTAAATTCTGAGGCTGCTTGCCTTGAATTCTTTTTCTGGGCTGCAATATTTTTTCCAGAAAACGTAATGATTTTGCTCCATTGTTGCGAGATTGTTGAGGATTTTCTTGAATTTCTCCTTCCTCTCAAACCCTGCCAATTTGCTGTAGACAGCGAAGTCAGTGAGTTCATCGTTCACTCCTTCATATGCAGCTTCTTCAAGAGTCGTCATTTTTGTACCTCTACGTAGAAACTCTGTTTTTCATCTAGCATGGAATTCGCTCTCTAAAGCAGTTCTGGTTCAAATCGATTGGTAAATCAATGTTTATGCGTTGCTAATGCGGTCGCAGAGAATAGAAATGCTGCACCAATAATCGTCAATACTGACAAACTTTCACCAAGAAGGACTATACCTCCAATCAGACTCACCAATGGTACGAGGTATAACTGCACTGATAGTCTCGATACGGCTCGCTCACCGATTAGTGTGTAGAGGATCATGTTTGCGATTACCGTGCTTAGAATTGCGAGATAAATAACAGAAAGCCATCCGATGGTCGATAGAGTCAAGATTTGTGTGATGAAATTTGATGAGAATAACGGGAATGTGAAGATAGTTCCTATCACCCCGAGCCATACTGCCGAGGGGAGTGTCCCATACTCTTTCACGAGTGGCTTCGAACCGACAGAGTACACGCTGTACATGAAGGCTGCTATTATCATTGCAATTGGTCCGGTGATTTGTCGGGAGGTGAGATTTGCTCCAATTGAAAGAACGAATGTGCCAGCGAGCGCCAAAGCCAAAGCGAGTATCAGCGAACCACTGATCTTTTCTTTCAAAAAAATTGTCGAGAGCAGTGCAATGAATATTGGACCAAAGGAAATGAGTAGACCCGCTAGGCCTGCTGACACGATGGTCTCGGCGTAGTTAAGTGTGAAGTGATATCCTACAACACTCGCGAAGGAGACTAGAAGGATACGTGGAACATGATTTTTCTGAATGGGTTTGTTCGGTTTCCCTATAACCGGAGCGAGGATAAGAAAGCTACCTGACGCAATAATCCATCTAAGGAGTGTCAGATTTTCTGGGCTTAACTCAAACTCTGCTCGTTTGATTGCGACGAAAGCTAAACCCCAAATTACGCTCAGAATTAGGATGAGACAATAACTTAGGTTTTTATTCACTGATCTCGTAAGGCTAGGCAAACTGATCTACATCGTCTTCGAAACTCTGTGTCTGAGTCTTAGTCGTCTACACTAGTGTTATGATTGGTTCGTTCAAGTGAAAGCAATTCTTTCTTTCTGTTTTTGCCCCATCGATAACCTCGCATGCTACCGTCCTGTCCGATCACCCTATGGCAAGGAATTATAAGCGATACCGGGTTCGTCGCGCAGGCTTTAGCAACCGCTCGAAATGAATCAGGCATTCCTATGGCACGCGCAATGTTGCCGTACGTCGTCGTACTGCCTCGCGGTACGGCTTGAATTTGTTTCCAAACTCTCCATTCGAACGATGTTGCTTGAACGTCGATAGGCAAATCGCGGGGGAAGTCTTGTCCTTTGAAATATTTCATGAAACACTCGATCCATGGTGCCAGATCACTATCGTTACGACTTATATCTGCTGAAGGATAATCTCGAGTAATTGCGGCTTCAACCGCATCATCTGACTCTCCCAGACAGACTGCACAGATGCCCT
>DASQZS010000361.1:0-6087 GCA_035638535.1 Candidatus Acidiferrum sp. | reverse complement strand
CGCAGCGATCATGTTTGGATTGATGACGCACGAAGACTCGAACAGTGGCTTAAGACCGAATCAAATTCTCCAACAGAACTTTGCGACATGATACTCGGCTAAGCAATTGACTGAATACCCGTATATCTCATCACACGCTATGGACTTGTTAGCACTGCGTAGTTAGGCAGCTTTTGTTGAAATGTTTGCTTTACCTGTTCGACTCTGAACCAAAGGATACGATGAGTCTTCTTATCTCGAGTGCTAATGAGGCCGATGTCTTTCTTCGCTTTGTGAACCCATTCAGCGGGAGCGGCTTTCATATCAAGGCCAGCTTCAATGCATATTTGTCGGTAAGTTTTCCCTGCTGGCGCTTCTGTCGGTATGTAGGGTTTGATTTCCTTTAGCCACTCATCATATTTCGGCCGTTTGTTCATTGGTTTGGATTCGACTTTCTTGAGAATGATTTCTCCGTTTCCGTTAATCAATCGTATAACTTGTCCCTTTTTAATATCCAAAAGACGGCAGAGATGCGCTGGAAAAGGTAAGAATAGTTGGTAGTATTGTTTGTCGCCGTACTTGCCAGTCTTCTTGGACTGGAAGGTAGCGTGGAATTCCTGTTTCATTAGTAGCTCCACGGTAGAACGCTTCTGGTGAGATCTTCACGGCCGAGCCGAAGTGCGGAAAGGGCGGTGAGCAGTTTCGCGATAATGCAAAGAGTAAAGTGGCACGCGACTCTCATGAGACCTCTAGTTTTGAGGTCAGCGAAGTTCAACTGTTTCTTGAGACTGGAGAATACTCTCTCCGATGCGGTTCGCATACGATAGAGGCGATGCCATTCCTTCGTGTCACGTTGAATTGGGAGGATCTTATCCCCGAGTCTCCTGCCAGTCTTCTTTGCTCGCTTTGATCCTCTTGTATTTAGTCCAATGATTGGAATTGCCTTGTAGCCAAGCGTGAGTGCGTTGTTGAGTCTTGAATCGAAGAGTCTGTCTGCTGTTACTACCTCGAAGTTGATTCCTAGGTCCTTTGTCTGCCTTAGAATTGTTCGGTAAAGTTTCGATTCACTTGCGTTGGCGGAGGTTGTGATTGAGAAGAGGGGTAGCTCTAGCTTAGTGTCGCATGGAACAGTGGACCTGTATCCGAAATCTAGTATTCGTTTGCCGTTTTTCTTTTCCTTAAAGCCGAACAGTGCGTCTTTGTCTGTGCTTGATCTCTTTCCAAGGTTATTCTTAGCGAACGCTTTGACGAACGTGCCGTCGACTGAAATGATTTTGCCGAAGTCAGGATGCCGTTTCTTTATTTCGGTGATTAGTAGGTTGTTGATTAATCGAAAACGTTCTGGACCAATGCGGCAAATGAAGACTGAGAACGTTTGATGTGTAGGAGCCTTCGGCAGACCGACTAGTTCTAGAAGATGCTTGTCACTTCTCAGCTTTTGACACACTTGTCTTAATGAGTCGTAGCGGGTTCTGAGCAGAAACGCCTTGAACATTCCAAGAGGCGAATAGGGACGCCTCCCGGAACTGGCTGAATAAGCCTCAAGGAGAATGGGCCCGATTTGTGGAGCGAGCGAATTTACAGTAGCCATCCAACCCTCGAAAGAAGGCTGTTTCGAGGCTAATTTTCGCCGTATTTTTCTCTTTGAGGGGTCTTGACTTTCCATGGTTTGGATACCTCACTCGGGGTTGCGTCAGGGTGCCATCCTGACCTCCCCACATATCCTAATACCGTCATACCGTTAACGGTATTATTTAATGCTTCGTCCCAGCTTAAACGAAAAATTCTCAGCAGATAGAAGATCCACTTGTCGTTCTGTGCTAGGACATAATCTTCGATAACAGAACGACTGCCTACCGTTTGTTCTTTCCTTTTCACCAGTGCTTTCCTGAAGATACCTTGCCAAACCAACCAGGAAGCCCTGGAATCGCCCGCCTAGCCTAACATTGTAGTCGCAGACGAACTCTAAGCTGTCATATGCTCGCTTAGGCAGTAAGAATATCCATAACTCAAAATTTAAACTGTTTCATGACCTTAACTCGATAACGATTTAAGGCCTTAAATCGACATCGACAACATCGAATTATTTGCCAAGCTATACTGATCTAGGCCGTCCGAAAATTAGCAATCTGCACTTAACCGTCTTTTGTCGTGTTGGCCTAAGCCGATCTCGTCTTAGGCCATAAGAGTTCTAGCTCCGGTCTAGCCGCAAGGCTTAAGTCCGTTTAATGTGAATGTCACATGAAAACGAAATGACTAACGATCTTTTTCTGAAGATTTATGCGGTCGAAGAGTTGCGGTTTCATGCTCCGGATCAATCACTAAGTCCAATGTTTGATTCCTGCGGAACGGATACAAGGAATCCTGGACTACCGCCGAGGGTATTGCGATGTACTGTGTCTTCGCGTCTGGATTCTGAACAACTCGAACCTTCGCCGTCAGGGCCAAAACGATTCGATCTCGAAGTGAATATCACATGACCGAATATATGCCTGCCGTTTCCAAATCCATCATATGCAACCACAATCAGAGAATTCAGGATTGCGCGGAATGCAACTCCCTACTGCCCGGTTCATTTTGGAATAGAATGACGTGGCAACGATTCCAACCCGAACCCAACACCTACCATGTCTCCACCCTCACTAATTGCTTAGCGAAAGCCTACTTCGAAAGGACCTCACGCGTAGACGAACCCGTAGGGTCTGCATGGGCTAAACTCCGAGGAAACCTACTCCACTACATGGTTAGGTCTCTTGGTTGGAGCGAACTCAGAGTCAGGATGTCGTTCCAACTCGGAGACGAGACGCTCGGCATTATCGGATACGTTGACGCATTCGATCCAGAAACTGCGACCGTCTACGACCTTAAGACAACTCGATTTGCGCGATGGCAAGCAGAGAAAGGTCACATTCCGCGCGAAAACCACATCGCCCAGGTTCAATGTTATGCCACCTTACTTGGCGAATATGGAATCGCGGTTAGTCGACTTGTGTTGATCTATGTGGATGACAAAGAAATCATTCCCAAAGAAGTCCCACTCGGGAACCGCAAGGAGTGGATGATACAAAGAGCAACCACACTAAACAACTCAATGAAAGCGTCCGTTCTGCCGACACCCGAACCTGGATCCATGTGTCACTATTGCACATACTTCAACACATGCCCCAGTCAGACGGCTGCGATTACTCTGAAAGAGGCCATACGTTGAACGAGGATACACTGAAAGAAGAAGGATTCGCGCTATTCAAGAACGGAACGATCAGAAGACTTTCTCCGACTCATTATGTCGTAAAATCTCCGGAAAATAACATGTGGCACCTCATCGAACTCAGAGATGGAAAGTGGGTGTGCGACTGCAAAGTAGATTTGATAGTATGCCCTCACCTGTACGCAAGTCAATTTCATCGTTACGCATCAAAGGAAAAACAAGTTGACTTTGACGAAGCCCATCTCAAATGCCGATATTGCGGCTCAATAGACATAGCGGGATGCGGTTTTAGATATGGTGCTCGCGGAATATCTAAACGATTTGTATGCCATGATTGTTTGAGAAAATTCTCCATACCCTACACTAACACTTCTGCCGAGTCAAAACCACAAGAACTAGTTTGGTTGCTAAATGAGGTTGGACAACTGACATCAAAACTCACCGACCTGCTTCAGGAAATAAATGCCAAGCTAGAAACAGTTATCACGAATCCCGTTGCTCAGTCGATTTAGAGGGATGCGTGTCATGCCCTTATTCTATAGATGCCAGATCGATTTGTTGAATGCTAACATAGACTCGTAGGCTGCAAAAGCCTGTGAAATATCTGGTCAACAGGCAAGATTCCGTCCCTGTCAGGGCGACGAAGATGGGTTCTGAAAGTAAGTGACTTCCTTTCCAAGAGATTTAGCATAGGCTATCTCGCTTGTCGTAGACTTACCGATGTAGCCGTCTCTGTTCACGACGTAGATTGCGTCCGATAGGTCGATTTTACACTTGTGAATTTCATCCAACATTGCCTTTTGGGAATCATCAACTTCCGTCGAAAAAACACCCAGTGAGATAACGATATTCCCTTTTAGAGTAAGTTGTTCATTGATGCGTTTGAAATCGTCTTGAAATTTCCTAGAACCACACAGCGTAATTACTTTCCTGCCTTTGATCACTTCATCCATCTGCAAATGGTAGCTTAGCTATGTTCGACAAGATGAGCTTTTGCGTTTTTGATAAGAGTCGCCGGATTTGAGGCACAGGGTGTCAATCTATTTGCTCGTGTCGCTGGCCAGACTTGCACACTGACGTTAGATTCTAAATCACTTAGATCATAGTCAAACATCCTATGAAGCCGCGGGCGGTCTTTGGGGCGTCCCGATTTTATTGTGATCGTCCTAGGAACGAAAATACTTCTTTTCATGAAATCAGCAGGCAGGTAATTTATGCGGAGAAATTTGTCTTTTTTGAACGTCACTACATATAAAGGATGGAATATGCCTGCATCTAATTTCAACTTTTGGACTTTCCATCCACCACCAGGCAACCTATCCCGACCTTCTTCAGTTCGCTTCACCTGTGCGAGGAATCCACAGAAATTACATATGACATCAGCACACTCGAAGCTTTTGGGGAGAACTCGCAATTTGGCGATTTTTCTTGGTTTCTTGCACTTTGGGCAAGAACAGTGTTTGCATACAAGTTTCTCTGCCAACTCCCCATGAACTTGACGCTGTGTTCGAGCCAAGACTCGCCCTCGTTAACTGCGCTAGTAGGGACGACAGCGATTCTTTAGCTTAGCTTGTCAAAGGCCTTACCAGACCGACATCTGTTGGCTCTTCGAAACTAACAAATATCCAGATGGTTCAGGTAGAGACTACATCGTGAGGTCAGATCAAATGACTGACATTCAGGCTACGCCACCGCCACTCCCCGCAATCACAACCAAGTTTGTACCGTTAGAGAAAATCCGAACAAATACTCTGAACCCTAGAAGAGTTTTTCTCGAAAAAGACATCGACGAGCTCTGTAAATCAATTGTTGAGGTCGGCGGAATAATCGTACCTCTTGTTGTATCCGAAATTGACAACAGCTATGTTCTCTTGGATGGAGAAAGAAGACTCCGCGCTGCAAGAAAGCTGAACATGAAAGAAGTTCAGGTAAATGTCATCCCGAAACAATTGTCCGATTCAGATAACCTCTCGCTAATGTTCAACATTCACATGCAAAGATTGCAATGGAATCCGGCTACACGTGCTAAGAGCTTGGGCCAGCTACGTAAGCTTATGCCTGGAATTCAAGACCCTGAGCTCAGCAAACTTACTGGTATGAGCAATCTCGAGATTGCGAACGCCGATCTTATTCTCTCTTTTCCTCCGAAGCTACAGAAAAGATGTCTCGAAGATCAGAAGGATTTCATAAATCCCAACTATCTGATTGAAATGGCGAAAGCAATAGGCGCGATTAAAGAAAACACACCTTCGCTCTTTAAGAAATTTGGCAAAGCCAAAATCGTTCGATCTTTTGTGGCGAAGATTGACAATAATATTGTCGTAGCTAACACCGACTTCCGTATGGTGAGACGAATTGCTTCTGATCTGCCGCCGAAAGAAGCGGAAGCACTTCTCCGACGATTAATCGTTGAGAAAGAGTTCTCCCCACGCGTTGCCAACCGCATTGCTGCTGACATGCTCCAAAGTTTTGATGAATTCAAAAGAAAATCCATTGTTTACCTTTCTGCCCTACACAGCATCAAAATTCAAAAGATCGACAAGAACGCTAGAAAATCGTTGGTCGATGTGCTCCGTAAAGTAAGCGCAGAAATCAATCAGAAGCTCAGACAACTCACCACGTGAATCTTGAATGCCTGAAGACTTCCGCCCGAGAATTGTATCGGCGTTTAAAGGTTGGCGCTATACAGAGGCAGCAAATCTTTCGAAATATTTTGCTGGTCGAAGTGGTTTATCTGCTGACCTAATATTCAAGAATAATGCTCATCGTTTGGCAATCTTGATTCGTGAAACACCTGAAATTCCGGAATACTTAACGACGATGCTGACTCGGAAAAAACTACCAAAGAATTTTCAATTAGGAATTGTATCCGTCTTGCCTGTTACAGATTTCACTAGCGG
>DASQZS010000360.1:0-14414 GCA_035638535.1 Candidatus Acidiferrum sp. | reverse complement strand
CGAATCCATCGTCACGTTTACGCCTCCGCCACGGTACATGTGGGTGCTGACATCTACAAAATCAGATCCAACTGAGAGGCTTGTTGTTACGGGTTGATCCAAATCTTCCAAAGATGTCGCCTGAGGCAAAGCCTGAATGTATCCTCGCATGTAGACGCGTATCGTGTAAGTGTCCGTGGGCAAACCATAGTCGCCGTATTGAATTCCTTGGTATCTTACTAGCGAATATTTTATGAAATCTCGTATTGGGTCGTTAATGTCGGGGTTTGTGGATGGCTTTATTGGGCCAATCATCCCCAAACCATCCAAAGAAATAGTAGCTTGCGTATTGTTCTCGTAAACCTGAGTAAAATTAAGCGCGGCCAAAGTTCCGTCAGTGTTGCTAAAAGCTTCCGCTATCAAATATCGTGCTGGGTCCGGGCCTCTAACCGCTCCGTCGACTAGCGTTCCAGGGAAATCATGAAAGTGAACGGTAACGTCAATGGTACTTGATTGAAACAAGTCGATTGGAACGAAAGTGTCATACGCTCCTATGTAGGGAACATCGAATGAATAGTCAATGAATTGTCCACCCGTGGGATCGCTCTGTACATATCCGTTCACGAAAACACGAATGTAATATCTTCCAGGACTGAGGCCGTTAGTCCATGTCGCAAAAACTTGAGGAACCATTCCTGAAAGTTTAGTTGGCACACCATAGATGCCTTCGGATCCGAATTGGAAGAAAAATTCTGAATTAGATGATCCGAGTCCGTCCGCTGAGTTAGGTGATCCTTGCGGGTCGACCCACCAACTCTCAGCAGGTCCAACACCATTGAAGAGTCCAAAAGGATCTTTCGGACTGCTAGGAGAAGGTGGAGTAAGCGTATAATACCCAACCGGTCCTTCCCATGGAAAGGCAACTTGTTTAGGTGAATTTCCGGGAAGTAACCCATTACCTGAACAGGAGAATTCGTTACCTCCCACATCACCAGGACAGAACTCTGTGTTGCCGTTAACGTAGGATGCGTATGGCATGTGTGTAAGATTTGCTGGTGAGAGTGATTGTATGCTCTGGGGGTCGTCGTAACCTTGTCCTTTAGTGTCGAAGATTACGATTGAGATTGGGCGTTGCCCTTCCCAAGGGATTTCACCGAAGTTCTCTTTAGAATAAACCACGCCTCTAAGTTCAGGTCCAACTTTCAGGTACAGATCCATCTGAAGTGACTGCCCACGCATTAGTCTGACGTTCTCTGCGACTTTTTGTTCTGGATATCCGGCAGCAGATGCGTAGAGGTCGTAGATTCCAGGAGCCGCTCCTTCAACCTCGAAGTGGCCTTGTGATGTCGCGTTGAAATATCCTCGCGCTTCGACGGCTCGACCTGTTACCTCACCGGTTATCGGGTCGATTGCGACTCCTACTGCCCTAACTCTACCTGGCAGATCTAAGGGTAAGCCAAATAGAGTGCTGTTGAGGTCCCCATACCTTATCGTCCCCCAAACTATGGCCGGATCGACTTCACCCTTCACGAGTAGTACTGGCCAATTTTCCATAGGCATCGTGCCTTTAATCAGAGGTATGAGAGGTGAGCTCGATTTCTCTTGCTTATGCACCGGGTATGAATCGCTCAGGAACATCTTGAAGAAATATAGACCGGCTGTCTCCGGAGCTTTCAATTGATTTATCCGGATATAGTAGGTTTCGGACCAGTGTCTGAGCGGAGTAAAACTGATGCCGGAAGGCGGCGCGCCAATAAACACGACCCACGATCCTGGCCCAAATGGGTCGTACATATCCGCCTTGGTTACGAAAATGTTGCCATAGTTATCCGTAATAGTCGTAACAATATTTGAGTTATCTCCCGGACCAGCATTCCCAGAGTTATACGTGTTTTCGCTGGGTACCCCTACGTCTCCCCAGTTTATGCCAGAAGTTGGTTCAAAACCGTCTTGGATAAGCGCGCCAGTCCTATCGAAGACTGGAGCAGGAATGTAGATCGTGACACCCGTATAATTGAAGGTCGGAGCAAATCCGTTAGGGCAATTCGAATTTTGCGATGCTGTCGCAAATGCGCAAGGTTGCGAAAAGTTAATCGCGAAGATTAGATCGCCGACGTTGTCGTGGTCGGGGGTTGATGTGAGGATTGCTCCTTCTGGGGAGTATGAGTGAGTTGCTTCTTGGAGGGGTTGTTCGTATGTTGTGAACGGGTTTTGGTAGCCGGGCGGATTCGAGCTCACTCCTGTATACGAGTTAAGTCCGCTTCCAGGCCAAACGAAGCCAAGAGGTCCTGGGACGTGTGCTGTTCCAAATGTATTTGTCGGGTTTAATTCTTCTTCGTTTGATCTAAAAAATGGCGGGCCGCTATTGCTGTTCCCAAGCGTTGTATGCGCTGAGACGGATGCTTCGATGGTTGTGCCGAAAAGGAGGGTTAGGATTAGAAATATGAGAATTAGTCGTTGACGCATTCACTTTTCTGCTCCAGAGCGCGCCAAATTGTACGGTTTACTTTGCTGGAGTCGATTGCTGCGCTTGCTTCGCCATCTTTCTTCTTTTTCTTATGAAGAAATATCCTGCGCCAGCTATCACCGCTACTAATACTACAAAAATCGTAACGGGCGGTTGGCCTTTTTCAATATAGAGCGTGATAGGATATGTGTGGTTCAGAGAGAATTGGTTGTTGTCTTGCGTCCAATCGAATCGCAGGCCGCACGGATAGGTGCCGGTAGGCTCACTACTATCGATATCTACCGTGAATACAGCCGTCTTGTTTTGTTGCTGTGTCATATCCCCAAGGAAGTCGGTTAATGTCCCAGTCCAGTAATTGCCAACCTGTAATTCTACTCGTACAGATTCAGCTGTGGTATCGTTGCTTGTGTTCGTTATCAACACGCTTATGACGTCTCCTGAATCGCCCGGATGAACAACTGTTGGGGTTATGCTTACAATTTGGAATATGACTTTCTCAGCAACGTAAAGGGGCACCTGTCCTATTGGGATGGTTTGATTACTTGTACCAACTACTTGGACCAACGTGGCTGAGTATTGGCCCCATGTTGCGTTCTGCGCTACGTCAACTACAAAATTCGCAGGGAGCGTTTGACCAGCAGGTATGTTTCCTACGAAAATCTCAGTGGAGCCACTAGATGACGCTGAAAACGGCTGAGACAATTCAAGGTATACTTGGACGTCCTTCGCTATGCCGTTGCCTGAGTTCGCAATAGTGACCGTAACCTGATTCGCAAAACTGTCAGGAAATAGTTTTACTGGATTTGTTGACACCGATTGGATGTGAAGTTCGCCAAAGGTTACCGGCGCGTCGATTTCTACCGTCTTGTTGACCTGTTGAAGTTCTCTTGCTGATTGGTATGATAGAAGAAGGTTGTAGTGGTAGACTCCTTGCTTGGCAGAAGGATCGACGTTTAAAGTGTAAGTTAGAGTGTAGCTTGCACCTGCCGCTATGTCGCCCGCCACTTTTGTTACCGAAGCTGCTGAATACTTGACTTGGCCTATGAAATAATTGTACTCGATGGGTGGAGTTAGTAAGAGAGTGGCATTTACGTTCCTAGCCACATCATCTCCAACGTTATTCAACACGATGTTTAGTTGAACGTTGACGTCTCCAGGATGAACAGTTATTGGACTGGTTGGATCGGTTCCCCAGAATACGTTCTGTACAATCACATTGGCTACGCCGATTGCGTGGGCAGTCGGTAATCCTGTTTTGGGTAGGCCTAGTGCAATCAAGAATGTTAGAAAAATTATCGTGATTGTTCTCCGCTTCATGTCCGCATCCACTCGAATTGCAGTTGCTTCGATTTACCACATTTAAGGTTGCGCCTCAAATTCTCTTTTGGCAACCTACTACGGTTCAATAGGTTTGGAATCTATAGGGCTCGTTTGAAAGCTAAGGTTGCTAATGCGATCATAATTACCGTGAAGACCGTTAGGAAGGCGAAGTCTCCGAGCACGGGTGTCAGTCCTGCGCCCTTGTAAATCAAGAGCCGTAAAGCATCCACCGCGTAGGCTTCGGGGTTGACTTTTGCGATTTCCTGCATCCAAGTGGGAAATCCGTTGGTAGGGTATACCGCGCCGCTCGTAAAATACAGCGTTATGTTGATTGGGAAAGCTGTGAATGTGTACGCATTTCTTGATGTGGCTCGGACCGCGTAAGCGGTCATCATAGAGATTACGCCTAGTGATGTGAGGAATAATGTGAAGAACATTAGCACATATCCGACTATGCCTGCACTCGGCCGGATGGCTCCAATCATAAGTGATAGTACGAACAATGTGGTTGCCGAGAACATTGCTTTCGTAACTCCTGCAAAGAGAACACCGACGATGATCTCGTATTGTTTCAGCGGGCTCACAAGATATCCTTCGATTATGCCTCGCTCCTTGTCTTCCAAAATTGAGATACCGCCTCCGATGATTGAGGCGAACATGATAGATTGAACGAGTGATCCGGGTGCCATGAACTCAATGTAGAATACGTTTCGATAGAAGTCCGCTAAGATCACGTTGATGCCCGTAGTGGTTGGTGAGTTGATCTGTATCCGAGTTGAGAGTTGCTGGGCAGCTTGCGTCAATTCGCCCGTAATGGCGGCGGCGCTTATCGGGTCAGTGTTGTCTAGGTATACGTTGACTTGTGTGTTGGTATGCGTGGCTAACGCCTGATCAAAGCCTAGGGGAATAAAGATGATCGCCTTAACCAGTCCTTTTCGAAGCATTACTTGCGCTGAAGCCAGATCGGAGGCATCTATCAGTGTGTATGAATTTTGGCAATTCACTCCGCCGTATTGACAACTCAGCTGCGTTCGTAGAATACCGACAAACTCTGATGAGAATTGGCCATTACTTTCTCGAACTACAGCGACTGGAGCATATGTTATTGCTCCCCCGAATGCATATCCAAGCAAAACTAATGACAGAAATGGTCCAATGATAGCGGCCATCACTACTGCCGGTTGCCGCATAAACTTACGGATGTCGCGTTCCCAAACTGCTAGAGCGGCCTTCAATCTCCGAGGCTCCGTCCCGTGAAGTGTAAGAATACGTCGTCTAATGTTAGTTCACGAAGTGTTATCGCTTTGATCTTTCCTCCGTTAGCATCAACAAGCTCAACTATTCTTGGAACAGCTTCGGCACCGTTCTTCACTAGAATTGTTAAGGCGTTGTCTTTTTTCTTAACTTCCAGCACAAAGTCAGCTTTTTCTAAAGCTCGCAGAGCGGTTTCGGGTATGATTGAGAGCTCGGCTTCAACGATGTCCCCTCCAGACACTTTTCGTTTAAGTTCACCTGGTGAACCTAACGCAACGATTTTTCCATGATCAACAATCGCAAGTCTATCACACAGTCCTTCCGCTTCGTCCATGTAATGTGTAGTGATGACGAGCGTAATGCCTTGGTCTTTGTGGATTGCGACTAGATGTTCCCAAACAGCAGCGCGGGCCTGAGGATCAAGGCCTGTGGTAGGTTCATCAAGAAAGAGAATCTGTGGTTGATGGACCAAAGATCTGACTATCTCAAGTCGTCTTTTCATTCCTCCAGAGAACCCTCCCACAAGATCTCGAGCTCGGTCGGATAGGCCAACCCATCGAAGTAGTTCTTCTACTCTTTCGTGGCGGAGTTTTGTTGGGACACCATAATATTTTCCGTAAATGTCCAGGTTCTCCCACGCGGACAATTCCACATCTAAAGTCATTGCTTGCGCGACCACGCCGATGCGTTCTCGAACTTTGCCTGGTTCGTCGCGAATGTCTGCTCCAGCGACCGTTGCTGTGCCCTCGGTAGGTTGAAGGATAGTCGTCAACATTCGGGCTAAAGTTGTCTTACCCGCTCCGTTAGGACCAAGCAAACCAAAAACTTCAGATTTGATCTCGAGATCGATGTGGTCTACTGCTGTGAAGTCGCCGAAACGTTTCGTTAGCGCGAACGTTTGCACAGCTAGGTCCATTAGTTAACCACTGTCCATGCCTTCGTATTTTAAGTCGGAGTTTGATGCTCTACGATAAGAGCCTGAGGCGTACGGTAGAAGTTTTAGTCTTTGATGGCTTCTATGAGGCTGACGGCCTGCCACAGTTTAGTTCGAGTATATGGTGGCATGTTCGGATCTTGGCTGATATCGTCTAAAATGGAGATAGCATTAGCTGCCCTCACGCCAAGGCTTAGGTCGCCCATTTGGAGCGTGTCGAACGCCGTCTTAGCAGCTCGGCGAATGTTTCGAGGGGTGGTGTTATCGTTCGAAACATCATTCAAGACGACCAAAGCCTGTTTGATTCGTCCTTCATATTCTTCTTTGCGTTTGGCTTTGGTAGACATCTCTTTCCACTCCGTATGGTTTGAAACTCTTCAACGAGGAACATCCATGAGCGATATCTAAACTCTTTCGTGAACCGTCCGGGGCAACAAACGTAAGAGAGCGAATCGAAATACTATGGCTGGTTGAAACTTTGGGAATCGAAGTCAAACAGATGGCAGACCTACTGAAGTCCGGTGCCACAATGCTTCAACAGACTTGTCCTCAATGCGGGACTCCACTGTTCAGGAAAGGAAAAGAGACGTTTTGCCCGAAATGTAATCGACCCGTAGTAATCATCGAATCCGCCGAAGACGAAAATAGGCTTCTCACTATGCAGATCCTCGAAAGTACCGAGCAAACTTTGCTGACTAAAATAAAAGAAATCAATTCCGCCATTAAAGCGGAATCTGATCCTGAAAAACTCGTCGCGTATGGAAACGCGTTGAGTACATGGCTGAGCGCAATTGAAAAGCTGAGATCACTGAAGGCACAAAATGCACAGTAACCGAACGTTACATCACAACGAATCCTATGACATTTGTTTATATCATCATGTTTCGTGTGAAGTTCCCGGTTCAGTAGAATGAATATCACCGAAAACCTAGGCAACAGTTTCGAATTCGCGAAGAAACTGTCTACAGATATTAGCAGACTCATTATTCTGATAGTTCTAGATTTAATCCCAGTAGCTAATTGGATAGTAATCGGTTACGCTGCCCGTGTCCTAAGGGAAGCTCCAGGATCTCAGACCCCTCCAAAACTCGAAAATTATGGAGGTATGTTAGTTGATGGAGCGAAAATATTCTTTGCATCATTCATCTACATGATAATACCGGCACTTTTTATCGTGGCCGGAGACGCATCCGTCGGCGGTGCGTTTTCTTTAGAGGAACAGACCACCGCACCAGGGATCGTACTTGGTGGAACGGGCATCGTACTGCTTGTAGTCGGAATAATTCTTGCTTTCTTCTTCTTGATTATTCTCGGTGTTGCTATTGCTCACATGGTAAAAACGGGAAAGTTTGGGAAAGCGTTTGCTTTCGGGGAACTGGTCAGTATAATTCGTGGTATAGGATGGGGGAAGTATTTGGGCTGGGTGATAGTTACATCAATAATTGCGCTGCTAGTCGGTGGCGTTGCGGGTAGAATTCCTTACGTGGGGTGGCTAATTTCGGCGATAATTTCACCTTTTCTAACCGTATTTATCTTCCGATCGCTCGGAGATCTGTACAATGATGGAGCCCCGCCTGATTTTCGGACGGCCACCTCGATCACGGAACCAGGAGCAATAGTCTGCTCGGCCTGCGGCACACACATGCAATCACATCATAAATTCTGTCCAACATGCGGAGCTCCAGCTCCGGTCAGCTCCCAATCGGCAACGTCGAAACCAATTGAACCGACTGAATCCTTCAAGTACTGCGTTTCATGCGGGGGCAAACTACCGTCTTCTGCCGTCTTCTGTGGCTGCTGCGGCGCAAAACAGAACTGATCAATATTCAGTCCGGCTGTAATCTCAAATCTCTTACCTCCACCTTCGAAGGTGAGACGAAGAATTGAAGAGCCTCAGCTGACAATCCGCACTGTATGCAATCTGCATTAGAAGTGCTCGAGAGATACAAAGGACAGGTTGAGGCCGAGTTAGAGCGTTTTCTCCCGCGACAAGGTGAGCCTACTGAATTTTACGCTTCTGTTTGGGAACTAATCGATCGTGGCGGAAAACGTTTCAGACCATGTGTAACATTTCTAGCATGCGAATGCGTAGGTGGAAGTAGAGAAGATGCTGTAGGTGCAGCAGCAGCTGTTGAACTGCTTCACAATATGACTCTGATCCATGATGATATAGAGGACAGAAGCGAGCTGAGACGAGGAAAACCATGTATCCATAAAATCTATGGAATTCCCACAGCTATCAACGCAGGCGACGCGATGCTCATCAAAGTTTTCGAGATCGCCAATTCTAGCAGAATTCCTCAAGACCGATGCCGTAAACTCGTCGACTATATCGCACGGCGCGCGTACGACCTGACATGGGGACAGGCTTTTGAATTCAACATGTGGAAACGCAAAGCCTTCACCGAAGCAGACGTTATTCGTCTCCTGAGGTCGAAGACAGGTTCGTTAATCGGCCTATCGGCAGAGTCAGGTGCCATTGCAGGCGGGGCTACAGACGATCAAATTAGACTGTTAGGTGAATTCGGCGAAACAACGGGAATCGCATTTCAGATTGTGGACGACGTTCTGAATGTTACTGGCAACGTGAAAGAATACGGTAAGGAAATAGGCGGCGATATTCGAGAAGGGAAAAAGACTATTCTAGCCGCTCACTTGCTTGACACAGCTAACGCTGCGGACAAGGCGGTGTTCCTTAAACTACTTGGGAAAAATACAATCAGCGCTACAGAGATCAGACGGGTTATTCGTCTATACGATAAGTATGAATGTGTAGTTTACGCGAAGGCACAAGCTGATGTCTATCTCACGAAGGCTATGAGTGCGCTTGATGTATTTCCAGACTCAAATGCTAAGAAATCGTTAGCCAATGTGGCGCGTTTTCTCGTCACACGAAACTTTTGATGCTGATCTACGTGAGATGATTTCTACTGATCATCCGCAAGAAGCGACGTAAAATCGGTCTCCTCGTGGCAATAGAAGGGATTGATCAATCTGGCAAGGAAACACAATCTCGCTTGTTAGCGAATAGAATTCGTGAAGAGGGACATTCGGTAGACGTCATGGAATTCCCTGACTATAAGACGGGAATAGGGTTACGTCTGAGAGAGTACTTGCATGGTAAGGCGAGGTTGGATCTCCATGCAGTACACTTGTTGTATGCTGCCAACAAATGGGAGTCTTTATACAAACTCCACCGAAAAATCCGAAGTGTTGACGTACTGATACTGAATCGATATCGCGCGTCTAATTTGGCCTACGGCGTAGCGCATGGATTGCCAATTGAGTGGCTTTCGGCCCTTGAATGCGGTCTTCCTGAACCTGACGTTGTGCTTGTGTTGGATGTATCACCTAGGTTGTCTTTCGAAAGGAAAAAACGGGATCGGGACGTTCACGAGAAGAAGAGGGATTACCTGCTTAAAGTTAGGCGAGTATACCTGCGATTGGCAAAACGGTCGGGGTGGATCGTGATTAATGGAGAGCGAGCTAGGGAAGTTGTACATTCGGAAATATGGCGAAACGTTTCACTTCTTCTAAAGTAACGCCGAGCTTAGGGTTCCGTTGTGACCGTCGTCATGCGGTTTTATTTACGAAATGGCATGCAACAAACCTGTCTTGTGACAGAGGATCTAAATCTGGTTCCTTGACGCTGCAGATTTCTTCACTGTAAGGGCATCGAGGATGAAATCGACATCCGGAGGGGGGATTGATTGAGCTAGGGGGCTCGCCCACAATTTCGACGTTCAAAAGATTCTTTCTCTTAGGGTCTGGGATGGGCGCGGAGGCAAGTAACGCAATTGTGTACGGGTGTCTGGGTTTTGTGATGACGACTTCAGTGGGTCCTTGCTCGACGATTCTTCCTGCGTACATGACGTAGATTCTGTCGGATAGGTATTCGGCCACTGCTATGTTATGGGTGATTATCAAGTAGCTCAGCCCATGTTGCGTCTGCAAGTCCAAGAGTAAGTTCAGTATTTGTGCCTGGACCGACGCGTCGAGTGCGCTCGTCGGTTCATCAAGTATCACCAATTTTGGTTCGGTGACAATTGCTCGAGCGATGTTTATTCGCTGCTTCTGTCCTCCGCTCAATTGTCTGGGTACACGATCCAGAACGTCGCTATTCAGAGCAACCTCCTCTAAGCTCTTCAGAACTCTGCTCTCGATTTCCTTCTGCGTCAGATTTGAGAGCCCTTTCAGCGGTTCTGCAATTATGTCTCTGATCTTCATCGTTGGATCGAGTGAGGAGTCAGGATCTTGGAATACCATTTGCACGTTTCTGTAGAACTCTTTCGATTTTACGCCTTCTCGTCCAAGGAGCATAATTGATCCGGCGGTTGGGTGCGTTAACAGAAGGATTGTTCTCGCAAGCGTTGTCTTGCCACAGCCACTCTCTCCGACTACCGCGACGGTTTCTTGTGATCTGACAGTTACGGAAATAGTGTCAACTGCTTTGACGTACTTAGAGTGCTTTCGTAGGATTGACCCTCGCAGATTGAAGTAGGTCTTCAGATTTTGAACTTCAAGTAATGGATCATTTTTATTCATGAAGATAACACGCCGCTTTGTGTTCTCCTTCTACCGTTCGGAGGTCCGGTTTGGATGCCCAGCATTTGTCCATAACGTGCGGACATCTAGGGGCGAACTTGCAGTAGTTCACTGTTTGCTTCAAATCTAGTACGTTACCTTGAATTGGTTTAAGGCGTGCTTTTGTTTTCGAACCTGTCGGAATGCATGATAGTAGGCCTTGCGTGTAAGGGTGGGATGGTGCCGAGAATAGTTCGTTAACTTCAGCTTCTTCTACAATTTGGCCTCCATACATAACGGCGACTTTGTCCGCAACTTGGGAGGCTACGGCTAGATCGTGTGTGATTAGTAGAATTGATGTGTTCACCTCGTTCATCAAGTTGCGCATTAGCTTCAACACCTGTGCCTGCGTGGTGACGTCGAGTGCAGTCGTGGGTTCATCAGCGATCAGCAGCGACGGTTTCTGAGCGAGTGCCATCGCAATCATGATCCTCTGGCGCATTCCACCGCTCAATTCGAACGGGTATCGGTTAGCAACGTTCTCTGCGTCAGGTATGCGTACTCTGTTTAGACTTTCGATGATTTCGTTTCTTCTGTCATTTGCATCAGTGTTTTTGTGAGTGGTCCTTGAGTCTCTGATTGCGATGGCCTCCTCAATCTGCTGCCCCACTTTGTAGACGGGGTTGAGTGAAGTTATGGGTTCTTGGAAGATCATCGCGATCTCGGTGCCTCGATAACGACGAATCTCTTCCTTGTCGAGGTCAAGCAAGTTAACTTTCTTGTACCAAACCTTTCCGGTAATGTTCTTGACCGGCGGCATGGGCAGTAGACCAATGACACCAAGACCCAAACTTGTCTTGCCACAGCCACTTTCTCCTACGATGGCTGTCAAACTACGTGGTTGGATTCCAATGGATACCGAGTCTAATGCGTGCACAGGACCACGATTGGATTCGTAATCTATCGATAGGTTCTCCACCGTGAGGACGTTTTCGGTCAAGATACATCCTTCCTTCAAGAGATGTTGCGAGATTCGATCGCATCCCTCAGCCCATTGCCAAGCAAACTGAAGCCTATCACGACAGCCGCGATAATTGCCGCAGGGAAAAGCGGTAACCAGGGTGCTGAAACCAGGTAGTCCTGATAGGAACTAACCATCCCTCCCCAATCCGGAGTAGGTGGTTGAACTGAAAGACCAAGGTAACTTAACCCTGCATAGACCACTACAACAGTTCCAATGTCGAGCGTTGCGTAGGCTAGCAGAGGGCTCAGTATATTCGGAATAATATGCCGTCTCAAAATTGTGAAAGTCTTAATGCCGGACGTCTTCGCGACCTCAATGAAGTTGCGTTGACTCACACGCAGTGCTTCTCCTCGCGCCAGTCTCGCATAGGGTGGCCACCAGATGATCATTAACGCGTACATCATGTTGATCAACCCTGGTCCGAGAATTACTGCTATCGACATCGCTAGAATAAGTGCTGGAACGGCGAAGATAACGTCCGTGGTCCTCATCAATATCTCGTCAAGTATGCCGCTCCAGAATCCGGCTACGCAACCTAGGAAGATGCCCACGATGAAGGCGGAGGCAATTACGGTAACGCTCACGATCAGGGCGTTGGGAGTAGCGAAAACGATTCGGCTGAATACGTCTCTTCCCAAATTATCTGTTCCGAAGAGGTGCTGTAAACTTGGAGCGGCCAGAACAGGTCCTACGTTTTGCTGGATGGGATTGTAAGGAAGAATTGACTTGCCCGCAATAGCAACAAGTAAGGCAGTAGCTAAGAAAACGAGTACGATAACTAAACCCAATTTAGCTTCATTGCTGGTAAATAATAATTTCAGGAATCGTCGCGTTTCATTCTCACTCATTGTAGCCTAATCTCCGGGTCGACTACTGCGTAGAGAATGTCCGCGACCAGATTCGATAGTACAATGATTACAGCGAATGCAAGTGTTATCGCCATAAGAGAAGGGTAGTCGAGATTACTCAGCGCCTGCACGGCGTATTGACCGACACCTGGGTACGCAAAAATCGCTTCAACAAACAGCGTGCCGGTCACCAGCCAAGTGACTACTATCGAAGCAAGCGTGACAACTGGGATGGACGCGTTTCGCAAAGCATGCTTGAAGAATAACGTGTTTTCATCGACGCCCTTAGCTCGCGCCGTGCGAATATAATTCGTATGTAACACGTCAAGTATGGACGCACGCAAAACTCTTGTAATATACCCGAAAATTCCGAGCGCCAACGCTAGACTGGGCATCACAAGATGAACTAGGCCATCGAGGAAGGTTGACCATCGTCCTTCAATCAGACTGTCGATCAGCTGAAAATTCGTTATTGGAATCGGTGGCGGAACTCCAGGACTCAACGCACCTCCGCTCGGTAGAAGATGCAGAGTATAAGTCAAAATAACCAACAGAAAGAGGGCCAGCAGAAAGTAGGGGGAAGCTATTCCTGCCAGATAAAAACCTGTAATGCCATAATCGATCGCAGTATGATTATATCGAGCAGACAAAACTCCTAACGGAATACCGATCCCTAAGGTTAGCAGTATTGCGAAGAACGCAATTTGAAGAGTGAACGGGAGAGTCTGTATCAATGCTTCACTTACCGGTTCTCCCTTGAAAACAGAGAAGCCCAAATCTCCATGCAGTAACCCAGAAATATAGTACCCAAATTGCACGTACAGAGGTGAATCTAGATGATACTTCTGAACGTACAGTGCTGCAAGTTGGGGATTACTAGCAGCTCGACCAAGCCATGCTACCAGGGGATTGTTGGAGACTAAATGCGAGAGAGTAAACGTAATCAGAGTTACACCCAAGAGTACAAAAATCGCCAGGCCGAGTCTTCGCAGGATGAACGTGATGAAGTTCAAAGCTTATCCAACGTTTAGATGCTAGTTAGATTTGGAATTTTCCGACTCGTACAAATGGGAGCGGACGTGGCTTATGAAGGTTCGACAGAGAATAGGTTGGTACGAATTACATTGTAGATCTAATGTATACGGTTTCGAGAAGAAAATAAAGAAAGGGCAGTAGTTTTCGGTTTTAGACGAAGACTACTGTGTTAATCAGAGGAGCCGTATTCGTACCACCGTAATTCGGGTCGAATAGCATTGACTGGATCACGTTCTTGTTCCATACGACTGATCCGTCAACATTCCATAGCTTGTACGTGCCGAGCCAAGCGTACGGAGCGTCATTGTAGATTTGCTGTTGTGCGTCTGCAAGCGCGGTGACCTGCTGTGTCTGATCTGCAGTGCTCGTCAATAGTGAGACGTCCTTGTCGACTCGCGGATTATCATACACCGCCCAGTTACCCCATACTGACGAGCTTGTGACGAAACCCGCCCAGTAATCTGTTGGGCCGAGATAGTCAGGGGAATATATTTCACCGCCGAGGAACGAAAGTTGACCAAGCTGGTTAGCGTTTTGAACATTGGTTTGATATGGACCGTATGGGTTCCAGTATGTTGAAGACGCTACCTGGACAATGTTCACCGTGATCCCGACATTCGCCAAATCGCTCTGAATGACTTGAGCGGCGTTGATACAAAAGCTGCATCCAGAAACGGTTCTCAATGTCAAAGTCGGCAGACCGGTACCGTTCGGGTATCCAGCGGTCGCTAAGTCAGCCATTGCGGCTGTTACGTTGAAGTTGTAAGGTGGTAGATTTGCTGGGTTATAGTAGGCACCATAGTTTGGTGTTTCCGGACCCATGAAGGGCGCTGCTTGACCTCCGTAGGCTTTCGCTATGACGTCAGTATAATTGATGGCGTGAACAATTGCTCTTCGAACCCAGACGTTGTCTGTTGGTGCCAGATGTGTGTTCATGGCTAGTGCCTGAACGTCAGGTACTCCGTCAGGCATGACGAAGTATGCGTACTGAGAGTTATGGGTGACCAAATTCCAGTCATTCGAATTAAT
>DASQZS010000359.1:0-3027 GCA_035638535.1 Candidatus Acidiferrum sp. | reverse complement strand
CATAGGATGGATTAATCGATTGGATCAGCGTTTTGGATACGTCGAGGGGATCGTCGCAGGGATCCTAATTAACACAGGCTTGGTTGTTGTTGTTATTCCAACATTAGGCTGGGCAGCAACAATCAGTTTTGTTCCGTTTCTGTTTCTCGCTGCAAGCGTGAACGGACTTGTTGCTGTAGCCATTTACTTGGCTTTGAGAGGAAGGATGCGAGTCTGACAATCATCCAGACTAGTCGAGATATACTCCTAGTTCAGTTGCGAGATCGTAGTTTCCTGACCGTAAGCTGCGATGCTGCAGGAGGAATTGGACCGAAAACGTACGATCGAGTGCATGTTGATGGACGGACGCTAGGAAGATTCACAGCACGTGTCGCACTAATGGAGACAATAGCAATCGGGGCGCGTCCGAAATGTATCTCCGTGACAATACCACTTGAGAGAGGTAGGATTAGCTCGGATGTTCTCGCCGGCGTTCGCAGAGAAGTGTCTTTAATGGATTATGAGATTCCAATTGTAAGTAGTACGGAAAATAATTTTATAGTAAAACAATCTGGTCTCGGCGTGACCGTGATAGGCGTCGTAAATCATGATTCAATGCGAGTGGGAAGGTCAAAGCGCGACGATGTGGTTCTGTCGATCGGTTCGCCTTTTGTAGGACACGGAGTGGTGTCAGCGGAGAAGCACGGATTAATCGCGGACTTAAACGATGTAATGCGCCTAGTCAGATTACCGTTCGTGCATGAACTCATCCCGGTAGGATCTCGAGGGATCCGTCATGAAGCGGTAACTCTCGCTAAAGATTCACATCTGCGGTTTATTGGAGGAAGGCTGTCGAAAGCCCATTCACGGCAGTCCGCAGGACCGGGGACCGTTATCTTATGTTGTGTTCCAACCGAGAGGATTCAAGATTTAACGGAGCTTATCCAAAAACCGCTGAATGTTGTTGGTGTGCTTAACTGATCTCCCAATCGACCACTGAGTGATTGTTAAGGTGACAATTTGGGCTTCAATCTTTCACCGTTAATTGTGAAGCGCAGGCTCACGTTGGAAGAACTTCGAGGCCGTACGCTCGCCGTTGACGCTAACAATTTACTTTACCAGTTCCTCGCACTGGTTCGATCGAAAGACGGTAGCCCGTTCTCCGACTCTCAAGGTCGAATAACATCACACATCGTCGGTTTGATTATGAGGACTACTCGGTTGATGGCAGACTACAAGATTCGACCGGTCTTTGTATTTGACGGAAAGCCTTCAGAGTTGAAATCAGCGACTCTGGCTGAGAGACGCCGGTCCCGAGAAAAGGCTCGAGAAGAGTGGAAGGAGGCAATCGGGCGCGGTGATTATGGAACTGCTTGGTCGAAGGCTGTTAGGATGAACAGTCTTACGCAAGATATGCAGAACGACGCCAAGAAAGTGCTTGATCTACTCGGTATCCCACGAGTACAAGCGACCCAGGAGGGGGAGGCTCAGGCAGCATATATGGCTGCCCGCGGAGACGTTTGGGCCGTCAATAGTCGTGACTATGATTCGGTGCTCTTCGGTTCACCGAGGCTTGTTCGATACATCACAATATCTGGACAAGAATACTTGCCGAGCAAAGGGATCTCTCGGCCATTAATTCCGGAACTAATCGAACTCGAGAAACTATTAGCCACATTGCGGCTGACCAGAGAACAATTGGTGGATTTGGCCATACTCGTAGGCACGGACTTCAATCAGGGTATTCGGGGAATCGGACCGAAAACGGCTCTGAAGCTTCTCAGAGCCAATGGCAAATTGGAATGCCTACCAGAAAATTACCGAGAAAGGCTTCCGATGAATATCGCCGAATTGCGCAAGGTGTTCATGGATCCACCAGTGACGGCAAATTATGATTTAGAGTTCAAGGGACTAGATGAGAATGGCCTGACGCGATTTCTATGTGATGAGCGCGGGTTTGGGCGCGACAGGATGTCGCTAGTCATCAATCGCATGAAACAGTTCTACGCGTCGGAAAGTTCCAAACTCAGTTCTTGGTTTTGAGTGAGATGGGAACACAATTTTCCCAGTTCGCGAATGTATGTCAAACTTTGGAAGCTACGCCGAAGAGAACTCTCAAGGTTGACCTGCTCGCGAAATTTCTAAATTCGCTATCGAAGGAAGAGATCGTTCCAACTATCTCTTTCTTCACGGGTCAACCTTTCACAGATTCTGACAAAAGAGTTCTTGATGTTAGCGGTCGGACGCTTTGGAAAATAAGTCGCTTGGGCAGCGGGCAGTCTACTCTAGCATCAAATTCTGTATCTGTCTTAGATGTATATCATGTGTTTGAGAAGGTCGCTGGAGCTACCGGACCTGGTTCACGGGTGAAGAAGGAGCTGTTGATAGGCTCTTTGCTCCATCGTATGTCTGACGTTGAGGCTGAGTACCTTGCTCGAATCATTTTTGGCGAAATGAGAATTGGCGCGGTTGAAGGTATTATTCTTGAGTCGATTGCAAATGCTTCGTCTGTCGGTTTAGACGACATAAGACGAGCTTACTTACTCCTTGGAGATGTTTCGCTTGTTGGAAAACTTGCTCTGACAGAAGGGCGCGAAGGTGTACGTCGTGTCGGAGTACAACTCTTCATGCCCATTCGGCCAATGCTGGCTGAGATGGCGTCTTCAATAGACAACGTATTGAAAGAACATCGTGGGGTCTCCGCATTCGAGTACAAATATGATGGAGCAAGAATTCAGATCCACCGTAAGGGTGCAATGGTCAAAATATTCAGTCGAAGATTGACGTGACAACTAGCCTCCCAGATATTGTAGATCTGGCGAAGACTAGGATCGATTGCTCTGAGTTCCTGATCGAAGGTGAGGTAGTTGCTTTGGGAGAAAATCGAAAACCTCTGCCGTTTCAAGACCTAATGCGCAGGTTCAGACGTGTTCATGAAGTGGAATCTATGACGAAGGAAATTCCATTACAGTTGTTCCTGTTCGACATGATCTATCGTGATGGACATCTGTTAATTGACAAACCCTACGAAGAACGCTGGGCCTTACT
>DASQZS010000358.1:0-6356 GCA_035638535.1 Candidatus Acidiferrum sp. | reverse complement strand
ATATTATCCTCACTGGAAGACTGATATTGAATGGGCTGGAAATTATGTTTGCTGGGAAAATTTGAACATGATGCTTGATGACTCTGAAATTATGGGGAAAATCACGCGACCATACAACCTCTCGCCAGTGATACCTGAAATCTTAGGTGATATAGAGGCGTTTGAACAATTCGCGGGTGCGAGGGTAGGGCCAAAAACGTTGTCGCATCGAAAACATCAGAATATCGCCAATAATACGTTAATTGCTTTGGTCGAGGATACAAGTGGCATAGATGTTACGCGATATATTGTCGAGTCCGGCCGACTTCGATACTCATTAGGATAGACCTTTCATACTGAATCATTGGAGCTTCCGAATCACGTTTTCACCGTTCTGAAGAACCGAAAGAGCCAACAGGACCGCTCCATTTACCGGCTCGATTTTCAATTTGCTAATTCTCACATGCGGGCATTCTTTCTTGATGCTCGCTTCGAATGGTCGAAGAAGATTTCTACCCGACTTGAAGCTACCGCCTACGATAGTCACCGTAAATCTTTCATTTGTCATTCTTAATTGCCGCGAAACAGCGCACACGAGTTTAGCTAATTCCACTCCAGCCGCTCCCACAATCTGTCGACTAACTCGGTCATTATGTGCAGCTTTGGAGACGAACGGTGCTAGATGCGCGATTTCTTCCACCGTCAGCCCATCGGTGTAGATGCGTTCTAATGCGTCTTCAAGGTTCTTCACACCAAAAAATCGCTTGAATATTGTGACAAGTTTCGTGGCAGGTACCCTACCGTCAAGTGACTTGAATGCGTAGTTGAGACCTTTTCTTCCGATATCATATCCGCTTCCTTCATCGTCTAGTATGTACCCCCAGCCTCCAGCTCGTGCATACTGGCCGTGCCTGTTGATGCCCGCGGCAACGGAACCGGTTCCCGAGTTGACAATTACTCCAGGTTCACCTCTTGTCGAAGCATAAATGGCGGCGATCGAATCATGAACCACGAAATTCTTTCTAGCGATTCTAGTTTTCTGTACGAAGCGCTGCGCAATTTTTTTGTCGTTGGAGCAATCGATTGCAGCTAGCGCTACTACCGATGTTGAAAGAAATTTTCCACCGAGACCTGCTTGGAGTTGTGCTTCTTTCACAGCTTTCTTGATCGCTCCGCCAGCTGCATCGGCACCGATATTATGATAGTTTGATGAACCCGATTCCCCTCGACCATGAATTCTGCCACTTTCATCAGCGATTAACGCTACGGTTTTACTTCCACCTCCATCCACCCCTACTACGAATCGATTCTTGTTCATTGCTGGTGGCACGAAACCTGTTTTACTCTTTTTGGAATAATTGTGGTCGTCAAGCTACGAGACACCCGAGTTTATAGCTCCTTGGATGTAACAGCATTCTAACGTGTGGAGAGGTAAACGCATATTGATGTTCGGAAGATGGACCGGAGACGGGATATGAGATATTGACGGATTCTCCAACTGGTCGAGAATTGATCGAAAAAACGTTCGTGTACATGACAACCCTGAGTAGAGAATGCCGGAAAGCGTTGACTTCCAGCTTTGAGAAGAATAAGGGAATGCCGTTCGATACGGTAGAACCTACTATGCGCAAGGAGATAGAGTCTTGGTTCGCAGGGCGCGATAAGAACATCTCTGTGAAATTTGAGAAGAGCAGCGGGGGACGTCCTGGAGAAATTCAGATGACCTTCTCTGGTTCTAACAGAGGTGCCCACTTCAAATTTACAGTAGACGCAATTTTCACGTTAACGGGGCAGACGGTAAATTCGCCTTCTTACTTGAAGAGCATTAACGTAAACGTTGACAAACGCGACTTTCTGAAGTAGATGCTCTCAAAATCCTTTCGAAGCATTTTTAGGCGAAGGAACCCTCATCTCGCGAATCGGTGAGCTTAATGGATATTGGCGCAATCTTGATCGAGCTCATAGTGAGCACCATCATAATCGGACCTGTCCTATGGCTCTCTGGTCGTACTCTGGAGGGAAAGCGTGCAAGATTTGTCGACGGACTTTGGATCGCCGCCTTAGGAACCCTAATTGGAATTGTAATCGGCAGTTTCCTAAGTGGGTTGATAGCGGAAATCGTAATGATTATCGTTTGGTTGGCTCTGATCAAGCATTTCTTTCACTGCGGCTGGTTGAAAGCGCTTTTGACGGCAATTCTGGCCATTATCATATTCATTGTCATAACCTTCGTCTTGTCCCTGATCGGACTGACTGCTATCGCGCTCCTTCTGCCCCATTTTGGTTGAATGAATACATGCGATTTATAACCCAAAACACTATACATGAACCAGTTAAAGTGCGAGCGTTGAGGGCGGATAAATAGATGCCAAAATCCCGAGGAAACGATAGAGATCTAAATTATATGCTCCAGTTGGCTGGCAAACACGATCTAACCCCCGAAGTCTTTCATGCATGCATGATTAATGCGCAGGAGCGAGGAACTGCGCGTGTTGGGAAGTTCACAATATCGCTGCGTGATCGTGGCGAGCTTACCTCGGTATATATGTTCTCTTACGGTGGTAAACCCTTAGGTCAGGCCGAAATTAGGAGTGATTCAATCGAAAAACTCAGGCGCGTGCCAGCAGATTTCGCTTTCGGAATGACACGACGTGTCGAGCCTCAAGGACCCGGCCCTATAGAAAGGTCAATTCGAGACCTTAAACTTGGATTGAAAGGAGTATCCTTCAAAGCCCAGGTAGTCAAGAAATCAGATGTACGAGCTGTTACCTCCAGAGACGGAAATCCGCTGCTAGTATGCTCGGTTACGCTTTCTGACGGAACTGGCGAAATTCCTTTAGCAATTTGGAATAATCAAATCAACACTATCTCAGAAGGCGATACTGTTCAAATCCACGATGCACGAGTGCGAAGTTTTCGAGGAGAAATCCAATTGGCTTTGAATAGGAAGACCGGCGCGTTGACGGTTCTCGAATCAAGAAAGCCACAAGCTGCCCAGATCACCAATTAGCCTCACTAGACCCTTCTAGCGGTGCGTCCAATTGACACCTCTGGAGGAGTTAATCAAGCTAGCCAGCGAAAAGAGTAGAAGGATCTTTGTCGCACAAAACTCCATTGATCTAAGCGTCTCTCAAGGTCACAATTGTGTTTACGTACTCCAATTGCCGGTCGACGCTCCCGGATCAGCAGGAGGAAGGGTCGGCGGAATTGGTGAAAGGAAAATCGTGAAGATTTCTTGCTTCAAACAGGAGAATGGGAATTGGATAAAATTGTACGATAGCGATAATGAAGAAAAACTCGAAAAATTCGAACTGCCCTACCATGCGGCTGGGCTGGCTGTAATCTTGCCAGATCGAACGGAAAAGGTTGTTTCAGGAGTAGTAGACCAAGAGTTCGTCCAGCGTTATAACGAAACTATCTGAAACTGGGCTGACTAGCTTTTTGTAACCGCCATAACAAGCGGCAGTAGCACTTCCACATCCTTCTTGGATCCTAACTGAACGCGGAGCAGACGACTCATTCCGCCTAGTTGGGCGCGATCAATCCAAGCTCTAAGTCCTTGAGGAATTGACTCATCTTCTTTGAGTCTCGAAACCGCCTTCTCGGGGATGAATAGGAACACTTCTAATTTCTCTCCGAAAAATAATCTAACGCGCGGTGTTCCTCGAACATTATAATTTGGAGCTTCACTTTCTTTTAACGGTTCATATTCCACCGTTTCCTCAACATTCGGATCTGCCTTCAGCTGCTCTCTCAAGAATGCAAACGCCTCCTTACATTGTGGCGAACCCGCACTCGTCAATTCATCTATTGACATCTTGGTACTGCACGTCTGTCGCAGTGATCGTCTGAGGAATATATCTAGTTTGGATAGAAGGCGGTCCCTCACAAGTTATGCGCTTAACATATATCTCTAGACTCAATACGCAGAGAGTTGATGGTTAACGATGCCGCACAAACTTAGTCGAGCAGCTTTCAGGATAAGCAGGCGACAGAAGATGAAACAACGTCATCGTAAGCGGACAGGCGCCAGCAGGAAAACGAACCTGCACTAATCAATATGGGCAAACGCCGCCGTTCGCTTCCGATTCCTTATTCTTTAATTAGTTTCTGATCGTCAATATTCTGTTGTAGGTTCATTCTCGTTAGGAGGTGGAGTCGTCTGGGTTTACCGGAAAAGATACGTGAAATAGAAGAGGAAATGAAACACACTCAGATCCACAAGCACACGGAACACCACATCGGCCTGCTGAAAGCTAAACTTGCTAAACTAAAGGCTGAGCAGGAAGTCTCACAAAGGTCCAAGTCAGGAAGCGGAACAGGTTTTGAATTAAAGAAAGGAGGCGACTGCACCGTCGTTTTAATTGGTTTACCCAGCGTCGGAAAATCCACACTTCTAAATCATGTCACCAACGCAAAATCCAAAGTGGCAGCTTACGCGTTCACTACGCTTACGGTCGTTCCAGGACTCTTCGAGCACAAGGGGGCAAAAGTGCAGATCTTAGACCTGCCCGGAATCATTTCCGGTGCAGCAACCGGGAGTGGGAGGGGTAAACGCGTTCTATCCGTCGCACGAAACGCCGATCTGATACTGCTCGTACTGGACGTGTTTCAGCCAGACCAAATTAGTGTACTCAAGAAGGAGCTTTACGAGATAGGAATACGACTTGACACTCGCGCTCCAAACGTAACTCTTGAAAGATCAACTTCAGGCGGATTAGGAATTACCGTGGCATGTAAGCTCACTAAATTGACAGAAGCGACAATTCGCGGGATCCTCAACATCTACAAAATCCATGACGGAAACATCATCGTCAGAGAAGACATAACCGACGACCAACTGATCGACGTAATTTCCGGGAATCGAAACTATATTCCTACGTTGACAGTTCTGAATAAAATTGATCTAGTCAACTCTAAGTTCATAGAGGAGGCGAAGAACCACATCGGTGAAGATTTCATACCGATCTCTGCTGATCAAAACCTGAACTTGGAGCAATTGAAAGAAGCAATATACAACAAATTGAACTTCATCAGAATTTATCTAAAACCACGTAGTGGACCGCCTGACTTCAAAGAACCGCTGATAGTGACCGCTGGATCAACAGTGACCGATGTTTGTACACGCATACATAGAAAATTCGCAGGCGAAGCCAAATACGCCTTAGTGTCCGGAAAAAGTGTCCGGTTCAATCCTCAACGAGTCGGTCTCGATCACGTCCTTCAAGATCGAGACGTCGTAACCATCGTTAAATGATAAGCCCCTTTCTTACTTGTTGAGGAATCTATGGCAGGCACAGATGTACTCCATTTTTCCGTCAGGATACTGCCACCTGTAATGAACCGTACCCTTATCGTCCGTGAAGATTTCGCACACGTTGTCAGTGTGAATACTGACATGTGAAAATCTCCACTTCCCCTTTTCAGGATCAGTAGTAGACATTCTGGTCGCCCTGGTTGTTTTCGACCGGCTCCTAGTAAGTCTTCTTAATCGCAAATATGCGATGCGCAAAACTGAAATAGACATCTAACGCGCGGCGAAGTGTAGAGAACATCCGACATGTCGACTCGATCGAAAAAATCTGTAAGAAAAAGCATGAGAAAATCAAATCGTGTGACCTACGCTTCACTTACGATTACTCCAAATGATGACCTCGTCTACGATCAAAGTGTGAAAAGTGTCCAATCTAGATTCGGTAAACATTTTTCCATGTACATCAACGGAGAACGATGGGTATCGTCTGGAGATCAAATTGCCCATCATTCTCCGGTCGACAACCGCATTATCTTGAGTTACTTTCCCAACGGCAACCGAGATGACGCGAAGATGGCGATTGACGCCGCAAGAGCAGCATATGGAAAATGGGGTAGTCTACCATACAAAGATCGAGTCAAAGTTCTCCGTAGAGCCGCTGACATAATCATAGAAAGAAGGTTCGAGCTCTCTGCCTGGATGGCCTATGAAGTCGGAAAAAACCGTAGCGAATCATTAGCAGAGGTCAACGAAGCTGCAGAGTTGATCCGTTACTATTGTGATCAAATGGTCTTGAACAAAGGATTTGTCCGCAAGATGGAATCCCCAGCCTCCCACCAGGAAACCATGACTGTGCTTCGACCATACGGTGTTTGGGCGGTCATTGCACCATGGAACTTTCCGCTCGCACTTTCAACAGGGATGACCGCGGGAGCATTAGTGGCCGGAAATACGGTCGTTTTTAAGCCATCTAGTGAATCTCCCCTCTTAGGATATGAATTATCACGTGCTCTGGCAGATGCCGGAATTCCCCGCGGTGTCTTCAATTTTATTTCTGGACCAGGAAGCACGATCGGCGCGGAATTTCAAGAAAACCCGAATGTCGACGGATTGATCTTCACTG
>DASQZS010000357.1:0-3920 GCA_035638535.1 Candidatus Acidiferrum sp. | reverse complement strand
AGGACAAACCTTAACGGGTTTGCGGACCATCCGGAATGACGAACTTCAGGAGCGAAGAAACCCGTAGACATGACGGTATGGCGGAAGTCGAGGGTTCAAAATGGCGTAAAAGCCATGATAGTCCCTTCGGCCCCACCACCATAACCGGTCTATCGCTCGATGATATTCATTAGGGTACGAAATTAGTTCTCGACAAACTTCCTGACCGGTGAAATGAGCTGTAGAATACGTGGGTCAGGTTGAACGGTTCCCAACTATTCTATGGCGAAGTCAAAAGCGTCGCCCCTCTTTCCAACTAATCGTACAGTAGCTCCGGCGTCGATGCTTCGATGGGTGGATTGAATTCTACCAATAATGCGCGGGCCTTCATCCAGATCTATGAGAGCGACAACGTATGGGCTTTCATCTTCGAATCCACACGGGGGGTATCGGATAACCGTGTACGTGTGTATTTTACCGAGTCCGCGAAAGACAGTTTGATCGACTGAATTACCGCAACGAAGGCAAGTTTTGGTCTGACGAAAGGCTTTCCAATGACATTTCGGACATAATACGCCATTCAATTCTAGGTTGGACAAAATCAATCACATCGCTTTAACACATGTAGAGCGACTGTACCTCCTATCCCTCCCACGCTTTGAGATAGTCCGATGTTAGCGTTTGGCACCTGGCATTTGCCGGATCGATTCGATAATTGAAGTACCAGTTCAGCTATTTGGTAGAGACCAGTTGCACCAACAGGATGCCCGCGTGCTTTCAAGCCTCCGAACGTGTTGGTTGGGAGCTTTCCGTCGCGAGCACACTCTCCGTCCACGACCATTCTAACACCCGAACCCTTTTCTGCGAAGCCCAAGTCTTCGAGCGCCATGATGCCTAGCATAGAGAAGGCATCATGGACTTCCAGAACATCAACATCTTCAGATTTAATGTGGGCCCGTTCATAAGCAAGCCTCGAAGCGGTCTTCGAAGCTTGAAATGAAGTTATGTCTTCGCGCTGGTACAAACTTAGAGAATCAGTCGCGACGATTGAAGCCAGAACTTCAATTGAGGATTCCGTGAATTCGTGAGCCCGCTCTAGCGGCGCCAAAATTATGACCGCCGCTCCGTCGCCTATCCCGGCGCAATCGTATAACCTCAACGGGTCAGCCACGAGCGGAGAGGCGAGAACATCTTGAACGCTGATTTTCTTATGAAATTGAGCATAAGGATTGTCCAACGCGTTGGCGTGACAGAGAACGGGAAACTCGGCGATCATCTCATGTCTAACGTCGTACTTCCGCATGTATTCTCGAGCGATCATCGCATTCAGTCCGACGAAAGTCACCCCGGTTGAAGCCACTCTTATTCGATCCTCAGCCATCATTAGACCTTCAGTCACTTCAGAGGTAGAGTAACCAGACATTTTCTCGACACCTCCGACCAGAACAATATCCTCCAGCCCGGAGAGAACAGCTTTGATGCCAGCATTCATCGCAACAGCTCCCGATGCACATGCGCCTTCAATTTTGTAAGTTGGTACTCCCTCCCTTTGCAACGCAGTAGCCATCAATGCTCCGAGATGCTCTTGGTTCTGGAGAAACCCAGACAACATATTACCCACGTAAATCGAATCGATTCTTCCAACACCTGAGTCTTCAATTGCCTTCGTCGCCGCATCAACAAACAATTGGGCCAAGGTCTTGCCTGACGTGACTGATACAGAAGCCATTCCCGCGCCAATTATAGCGACTCCTCGCAAACTAGCCACGAGCCAACCATTGACCTGGCAATGTTTAATTATTTGCTAAAACGCTCCTACGTTTGGAGTTGGCGGCCACAGCTGAGAGCTAGGACCCGTTCCCATTCCGAAAGTTCCCGCGAACCGGAAACACGGAAGTGAATCTCTCAGGCGATCTGGGCCGTAGTATGTTGCGAAAGCCCATGCGAGCCCCGGACCGCTGCCGACTCCATTTCGATTTTTCTTCGACAATTCCAAAATTCATGAATGAAGGTTTATTACCAGCTTGACGTCGCTATTCACTTGTTACCATTAGAGGAAAAATTCTTGCTTAGTGAGCTCGCCAACATTGCGCTGCAAACTGGGCTATTCGGCGCTAGCAGCGTGAACAATATTCTGAACATAGTATTCGTGATTTCTTTCCTTGGATTCATGGTGTTCGGACAACAAATTCAAAGTCGAATTGCGTTGATGCAGATCGACGGGGCGGTACGTAGACTTGAGAATATGCGAAATGACGCAAGAAGCTTGACACTCAAGATGATAAAAGACGTAGGCAAGTCAAAGGACGACCCAACGCCTAAGTTGAATTCGCTCCTCGAACAATTCCTTATCTCACCAGTAGATATGGATCCTGCTGGCATCGTTAAGAAATTTGACCACCTACTCGATGTTAGAGAAGCCAAGTTCAAATCAGATGTAGCAAGAATTGCGCCGGAAGCTACTCCACCTCAGGTTAACAATCTCGAGAATCTCGTGGAAGCAGCTTGGGCGTTAAATTTCATGTACAAAATAGTTCGACACCTCTACTTGCTTGGCAAGAAAACTTTCAGCATCTTCGTAATTTTCCAACTACAAGCATTTCTCCCTCTGATCATGCAAGAAGCGGAAGCATACCAGGGGGCAACTAAAGCCTTCGCTGAAGGTCATCCGATCGGAGACGGAGCGGGACCGTTGGTTGCATCTAAGCTAATGCGCGGGCGCGAAATTCGCAAAGTAGAGAAGGACATGCTTGCCGCAGAAACCATCCTGGAAGGTCGAAGAGTCATTGCTCTGAAAGCTGAAGGGCCAGGAGGCAGCGTAGGCAAACCTGGAGATGCTATACGCCAGATCCTTGAGGAGAACAACGGCAAGGCAGCAATGATTGTTATGGTCGATGCAGCGCTAAAACTTGAAGGAGAGAAGACAGGCGAAATCGGCGAAGGTATAGGTGCCGCCATAGGTGGAATTGGGACTGAGCGATTCAAGATCGAAGAGGAAGCTACAAAGTTCGGAATTCCAGTATATGCAGTAGTGATCAAGCAGAGTATTCTTGAGGCCGTCACGACAATGAAAAAGGAGATTGCCGAAGCAGCAGATCCGGTAATCGAGAAAATCAAGCGGCTTGCGTTGGAAAGTACAAAGGAAGGCGACTTAATTATCGTCGCCGGCATCGGCAATACTGCTGGAATAGCTTGAGGGGAGCATAAATTGAGCAACACCAAACCTGCAACCTTCTATGCATACCTACTCATCGCCTTCGGACTTGTTATTCTAGCCATTTCACTTTGGGCTATGCTTCAAGCACTCTCCTACTACCAAGCCGGACAATTCCCCCAGTTCTTTGTATATGGCGTAATGGCTTCAGTAGGAACTGTACTTGCACTGTCATCAATAACTCAAATGAGACGAAGAATGGTAACTTTGCAGAACTTGGCGATTAGGGTGTTAAGCACCGTTGTCTGTGGAAATTGTGGCTTCAAAGTCGTACGCACATTCACCACCGGCGACTTCATTCCGAAAGAAGTCGGCCAATGCCAACAGTGCAAGGGCACGATGAAGGTTGACCTCATCTACGCGGAGCAACCCACACAGCAACAGAAAAAGAGCTAATTCGTTAGCACGCGGCATCCATCTGTCGTTATTACTAACGTATGTTCAGCTTGAGCAACGACACTGCCGCTTACCTCAACTAGCACAGGGTAACCTACCACGCAACGATTAGAGATTAATTCCTCGAACGCCAACTTTGATCCTTCAGAATTGAAAACCCATCGCGCCGCAAAAGGCATAGTCTTGTAATTGTGCTGCAAAGTATCGGCAAGTGCAACGGCCGCTTTTGATTTGGCACCTTTCGCTCGCACGAATCTGTAAATGAACGCTTCGTCAGCCTCCTGGACGGCTCCGTCAGCATCCTTTCGCGTGACGAAAGGTTCCACGGCAT
>DASQZS010000356.1:0-2750 GCA_035638535.1 Candidatus Acidiferrum sp. | reverse complement strand
CGAAACAAAATTGTGATAGCAAAAGACGCTCGGAATGCAATCAACTTCAGCCAGCGCCGAAGAGGTTGGATGTTCCAAAAGTTCGTCAAGAAAATAGATGGCCAATTTGAAGTCGGGGATGGAAGAATTTTCGAATACGGTGCCACCAAGATTAAGCTGTCCAAGCCAGTACTCCATGGCGAAGAGCGTTCTGGATTGGGCTGGGTCATAATGACGACTATCGAGTCGAGAGATGAGAAGTTCATGCACGCGTCCGACGTGCAGGGACCGATGTCGACAGACACCATGAATAATATTCTGATTGAACGACCGGGCCGACTTATAATTGGAGGCCCTCCAACGTATCTTGGCGGAACAAAAGTCGATAAGTTGGATATTCAGAGAGCGATCAGCAACGCTTCAAAAATTGCGAGCTATGTTCCCGAGATGATCTTCGAACACCACATACTGCGCTCTGAAAACTGGCTTAACGATGTGAAACCCGTCTCCGAAGCAGCCGTAAAGGCGGGAAATCGAGTCACGAATGCCGCGGAATATGCAGGAACAACAGCTCAAATGCTCGAATCCGTTCGCTCTCATCTTTACGAAGACGATCCGCCGTCCGACTTGTTCCTGAAATGGACCAAGCTTCCACGTGAACGACAACGGCAAACGGACCCACCTGTTTAGAATTTAATGAACAGCATGGAAAAGAAGAGGGTGGCTTGTCGGCTATTCGCTTATGCGCCGACAAGCTTGGTTGCTAAACGGAACTTTTTACCACATTGTGGGCAGGAGAAATGTTTGATATGAAGAGCAGGACCGCGACCGTCCTTGGGATGCATGTCCCATTCCTTGGCTGGTCCGAATACTTCTCCGCCACATTTCAGACACTTTACCATAGACTCACCTCGGTGTCAGTTTCGGTCGAGCCCTGGAAATCTCAACCGTGAGCGATATCCAAGACGCTACGGCCATGGATCCACCATACTTTCAATTTGGTATATTAGTGTTTCACTATCGGTACACTAATATACCGCGCGTGGAGTATGTTGCATCTTGAATTTTTGCCAAACACAAATGGAGAGGAGGTTGAGGACATATGAGTGGAGAATCGAAAAGAAGCTTCGCAGTAGCAGTGTTTTCCTTCGCAGCTGGCGCAGTCTTAGCGTCTGTGCTGGGGAATGAGGCAACCCGCAATAAGCTATCTGAGGGGAGTAAGAAGCTTCTGCGAATATCAGGAGACTAACCTAGCAGAATTTCTCGAAATTCTGCTTTATCCTAATTTTTCATGTTCCGACGTGAATCAACTTTAAATTACACGTACTCGTTGCGATTTTATTGCGCGTGAGTGGGGCCTCCCACCCGTTGCGCAAAAGAAACCCCGGAGTAGGGAGGAAAATTGAGAAACAAGAGTCCAGTCTATATTACATTAACCGCAGCCTTCGCTGCCCTGTATGCTGTCGGAGTCGTATTTCTCGCACCGATCAGTTTTCAAATCTTTCAGGTTCGGTTGGCAGACGCGCTACTTCCGCTCGCAATCATTTTCGGTTGGCCAGCAATAATAGGACTAGCGTTAGGAGCTTTCGTCGCTAACTTCTTCGGCGGGCTCGGACCAGTGGACATCATAGGCGGTGCCATAGCCAATTTCATCGCTACTTTATTGGCTTGGAAGATTTCTCGCCTAAAACCCAGCAGAATCTTCAAACTTATCGGTGTCGCCTTGGAAATTCTTGTAGTAACATCGATCGTTGGAACATATCTAAGTTTCCTGTTTGGCATGCCGCTTCAGATTGGCCTTTCGGGTGTATTTCTGGGCAGCCTGGTCGCTACCGGGATCCTAGGCACTATACTCCTCTTTGCGTTCTCGACACCACGGATAATGACTATGTTGAAGTCTCGCGGCTTAATCGAAGACTGAACAGATTAGGTGAGGAGAACGGTAAGTTTCGAGTTGATTCTTGGTGATATAACTAAACAAAGAGTTGACATGATCGTAAACGCGGCTAATGCCTCTCTTCTCGGGGGCGGCGGAGTGGACGGAGCGATACATCGAGCAGCAGGCCCAAAGTTGCTGGAAGAATGCAGGAAGATAGGGGGCTGTCCAACCGGTGAAGCGCGAATAACTCGAGGCTACAATTTACCTGCTAAGTTCGTGATCCACACAGTAGGACCAATCTGGCGAGGCGGAACAAGAGACGAAGATACGCTCCTCCGAAACTGCTATTCTAACTCACTCAGACTAGCAGCGCAATATGACGTAAGATCAATCGCCTTCCCGTCGATAAGCACAGGCGCCTACGGATTTCCAATCGATGCCGCGGCACAGATTGCCGTACGCACAGTGCGAGAGGGCGTCAGTCTCCCTACTGCTCTCGAGAGAGTGGTGTTCGTTTGTTTCTCTAAATCAGATTACGCAATTTACGAACGTAAACTAGGAAAGACGTGAGATTCCAGGACGCATATTTAGAACTCGGCATGTCTGCCACGGCAGAATGCCTTCTCCTCAGAGACGTTGAAGCGCCCTGTAGCTCAGAGGTGACTGTCGTGCGGTTCTGTCTATTCGGGGGGGATTTCTCGGAAAGCCAGATCCACTTCTATTCCAATCTTCTTCTTCCAGACCTTGTTTATGTAATAGTAAACTGCCAAGACCACGTAGATTCCGATCACAACCGCTAGTGGTATCGGGTTTAGGATGCCTAAGGACGGGATTGCGATGTAGAAGTAGATCAATAGCCCTGAGAACAGGATGCTTAAAACTCCGATGATCG
>DASQZS010000355.1:0-10492 GCA_035638535.1 Candidatus Acidiferrum sp. | reverse complement strand
GGAATGGCAGCAGTGATCGCTGTGAAGACCCGTCGCCCAACCGCACTTGCCTATACTCGAGAGGAATCGATGATTGGGCACACCAAAAGGCATCCGTTCGTTATCAACGTAAAAGCGGGCGTTACCAAAGAAGGCAAGCTGACAGCATGGGAAACGCGATTGGTTGCCGACACAGGAGCCTATGCATCTTTAGGACCTCTAGTTATAATTCGCGCGTTATTCCACGCAACCGGTCCGTATGTGATACCTCACGTTAAATCCGACGCGTACTGTGTCTACACGAACAACACAATGGCCGGTTCTTTCAGAGGGTTCGGCGGACCACAGGCCCATTTCGCCGCAGAATCACACATGGATGAGATTGCTAAGAAATTAGGGATGGACCCTGTTGATTTTCGGTTGCTTAACATTCTCCGACCGGGGACTCTGATGGCAACGAGCCAAATGGTCGACGAAGCATGTGGCTTAGAGGAATGTGTCGAAAGAGCTGTGAACGAATCGGGCTGGCATATTAAGCGTTCATCTTTCGCCAAGGAGAAGGGTACCCGACGACATGGCCTAGGTATAGCGATAATGTATCATGGCAACAGCCTCGGACCAGAAGGAAGTGACTTTGCCTCAATACATATGAAAGTTGACTACGACGGAAAAATCGGATTCAGAACGGGGATGACAGAGTACGGCACGGGTGCACCTTCAGGTCTAATTCAAATCGCCGCCGAAACCATGCATCTCCCCATGAGCTACTTCAAACTACAGCCGCCGGATACGGATCATTGCATAGATACCGGCCCGACTGTCGCCTCGCGCACAATTACAATCGGCGGACGTGCTTCTCAATTAATTGCCGAAAAACTAGATCAACAAATGAAAGGCATCGCCGCAGAATTATTAGGATGTAAAAGTAGCGAAATAGAAGTCTCCAATGGGAACTATTATGACAAGAAAGATTCTGACAGATCAGTTTCCTACTCGACAATCATAGAATCATCGCGCAAGCGTGGCATAGAATTGGATGTTGAAGGAACATTTACTGCACCAAGGTGCGTATACGATCCTGAAACAAGTCAAGGAACTACCTACCTACAGTTCACGTACGCTGCAGTAACGGCAGAGGTGGATGTAGATACTGAAACCGGAAAGATTGATGTCACCAGGATGGTAACCGTATATGACGTTGGGAAGGCAATCAATCCTCTTGGAGTGGAAGGACAAATCGAGGGAGGAACGATACAGGGACTAGGATATGGCATTATGGAAGATCTCGTTCACAAAGATGGAATCGTTCAGAACCCTAATTTGGCGGACTATTATATTCCAACGTCCCTAGACATCCCGGAGATCAAAACCATCCTTCTCGAATATCCAGGCCATCTAGGACCGTATGGCGCGAAAGCGATTGGAGAACCTCCGATAGTACTACCTGCAGCAGCAATAATAAACGCAATTGACAATGCGGTAGGCGTCCGGTTGACTGAGTTACCTGCCAGCCAAGACAGAGTTTTGTCTGCCCTAAGGAGGAAGAAAGCCAGTGAGTGACGTGTACCAGAAGATGAACGAATTACTTGCAAGCCATGAAACATTCGCCATGGCTACGATAGTAAGTTACAAGGGATCGGTCCCAAGACGACTAGCGAAGATGCTGATAACAAAAGATCTCAAGACATACGGATCAATAGGTGGCGGATGCGTCGAAGGACAAGTTGCCGAAGAAGCCTCGCTGATGCTCAAGGAAGGTGCCAGTGGTATCGTCGTGAAATCTTACGATCTTGTCGAAGAAGAATTTGGGGGAGTAGGTATGAATTGTGGTGGGAGAATAGACGTCTCAATCGAAATAGTGGAACCAACACCTCAAATTATCATTGCCGGAAGCGGTCATCTCTCGTCAGCCATAGCAAAACTTGGTCATCTATTGGGCTTCGACATAATAGTGATCGATCCACTAGCTAAGAAGGAAAATTTTCCAGAAGCACAAATTGTACTTGCGGATTTTGTGGAAAACAATCTTCTCAATATTCATTTGTCAACCCACAGCTACATAGTAATAGTGACACGTCACAAAGACGATCTTCCCACACTCAGAACTTCATTGAAAACAAAAGCCACGTACATTGGTTTGATCGGAAGTAGACGTCGCGTGCTTCAAGCCTTCGGTATACTGCAGCAAGAAGGGTATGACGAAGCGCAACTCGCGAGGGTAAATGCACCAATTGGGTTAGATATAGGCGCTGAAACCCCCGAAGAGATAGCGGTCAGCATTATAGCGGAAATAATTCAACACCGAAGAACGGGACGAAATCAGGCGGCGCAGCCAATGAAGATTGATGCTTCGACACTAAAGGGTCTACATGCCGAAACTAATTCGCCGAAGTAGCTCACGCATACTACTGCTTCTGCTGATCCTTCTTATCCTTGGCAAGATCTTGGATACTTACAACCCCTAAGGGAGGGAATCCCATAGAGACACCTGCAGTTGGCGTATTCGTGGGTACAAGCATCAAAGTCCCTTTACTCTGCAACCCCAGCTCGTACAATATGTTCATCCAACGAAGTTCAAGAGCCCGAATGTTTTTCTCGTACAGATTAGCAGCATCAACCATCTTCTGCGCGGCTTCGAATTCCGCCATCGCTAACGTCACCCTCGCTCTGCGCTCACGTTCAGCCGAGGCCTGTCGTGACATAGCTTCTTGCAACATGGAAGGAATTGCAATGTCCTTAACCTCAACAGAACCGACCTTAATTCCCCAATGCTCCGTCTTCTCATCAATGATGTTACGTGCCTCTACCCCTACCTTGTCTCTCTCAGTTAACAGCTCATCAAAACTCACTTTACCTATAACCTCTCTCAACGTAGTCTGAGCTGCGAGAGTTGTGGCTTCCAGATATCTCTCCACATTCAAAACTACTTTTTCAACGTCTACCGCCTGAAAGAACATAATCGCATCCACATTAACCGGCACATTATCCTTCGTCAACGTCTGCTCAGTACGAAACGGAACAGTGAGCACGCGAGTAGACACAATATTAGGTATCCGGTCGACAAACGGAATTATGTAGAACAAACCGGGTCCTTTCAATCCTACGAATCTTCCTAGCCGTAGAACGGGAGCGCGTTCCCATTCCTTTATCACCTTTATCCCTGACGCGACCATCAATATGATAAAAAGTAGAACAATGAGACTGACTATGAATCCCGGGTCGAAAAGCATATCCATTAAGCCCAAAAATTCAACCTTTAATTCTCATGCGTCGGCTTTACTCTTAAGATTAGCCCCTCACGTCTGATAACCTCAACACTCTCACCACGCTTTACGGTTCCACCAATCGTCTCAGCTCTCCAAACTTGTCCTTCAACTCTCACTTCTCCATGAGGAGCGAGTTCTGAGATTGCGCTTCCGATTGAACCGATCAGCTGTTCTGGTCCAGTTTTAATTTTCATTCTCCTTGCTTGAGCAACTTTGTATACAACTAAGCCGAAGATCGCTGACATTACGAGAGTAACTGAAACAAGTGTTTCCCTCGAAGATTCCACGGCCTGTGCAGACAAAAGTTCCCATCCCGGTAGAGGAAACGCGAAGAAACTTCCAACAATTATGAACCCTATTCCACCTAATGCGAATACGCCAATGTGTGTCTTGATTTCAATTAATGTGAGAATGATCCCGATAATAAACAGCAAAATCGCGGCGGTACTGATTCCAATTATCCCGAACCCTATCAACGATAAGAAGAACATTAGCCCACCAACTATCTCGAGCCCAAACCCCGGGGTCTTGAAACCTATGATGATTGCATAGAGACCTACGAGAAACAATACGATAGCGACTATGGGGTTAGACAGAACCGTAAGTAGCCCTATGCCGATACCGGGATCATAGGTGAACACCGTAGCTTGAGATATACCTGCAAAGTCGAATGTCTGAGTGTGAGCAACATTTTCCAGAGCCTTGGTTGGTGTTACGCTCCAAACAGAACCTCCACTAGCAGTCGTGCTCATTACGAGAGAATAAGGTTCCAGTTGGGATAAGAGGCTCTGTAGGCTGTCCGCATTGAATTCTATCACATGGAGTCTTAATGCTTCCTCGGGACCTAAATTCAGATTCTCTGTGACGAACTCCTGTGCTGCCGTCTCGTTTCGATCATGCAGCCTCGCGTTGTCAGCCATGAGTCCGGAAAGCGCGTTAATGTATTTTGATTCATTCAGTACCTCGCCTGTGGCCGAAACTGGTTGAGCCGAACCGATAGTAGTTCCCGAAGCCATCGCGGCGATGCCTGAGGCCATAAGAATGTACGTACCACCGCTCCAAGCCGAAGCTCCGGTCGGAGTTACCCACACTAGGATAGGTATAGGTGACGAATTGAAATCGTTCATAATGTTCGTTACAGAATCAAGTTCTCCGCCAGGAGTATTCAGTTCATACACTATCAACCTTGCATTTCCTGCTTCAGCCTCCGCAATCGAACGTGTAACCAGTTCTTCGGTCGTGCGAGAGATCTCTGAACTGATAGTGACTACTAGCACGTCGCCTTGAGCTGGCGCGAGGACAGGCCTAACGGCGAGCAAAAGGACAACCGCTAACAGAACTGAGAGAAGAATAATTCGCAAATCCGCAACCAACAACCATGACAGGAGTTCGCTTTAAACTGTACTCAGACCTTCAGAAATAACACGAGCATCATTGGGATCAATCAGCAACCAAGAGAAACAATCAAAGATGCTTAAGGAAATTAGAAAACACTTTCCACCCAGACCCTGGAGATCTGAATCTGCATTCGCCACGCTGATACACACCATCCTCTCTCAGAACACAAACGATAGAAACAGTGACCGAGCAATGAGAGAGCTACGGGGACATTACGTAATCAGCCCGTCTAGTCTAGCTAACGCGAAAGCCGCCGATTTGATTCGTTTGATCCGCCCCGCCGGGCTCTACCGATCCAAAGCCACCTACATAATACAAGTATCAGCCATAATTCAAAAAGAATATGGAGGAAAACTCACAAAAATTCTACGTCTTAGTTATCGAAACGCCAAACAAAAACTAACATCTTTGCCAGGGGTTGGACCTAAAACAGCCGATATACTACTAGCGTTTATTGCAGGCCATCAAATCGTTCCGGTAGATACTCATGTTTCACGGATTGCAAAGCGACTCGGCATAGTTCCAAAAAATGCGAGCTACGAGACGATCAGACTCAGCTTAGAATCGCTCACAATACCTAGCCAAAGAAGAACCCTCCACCTCTCCATGATTAAATTCGGACGTACAACTTGCAAAGCTCCCAAGCCATTATGCGAAAAATGTCCAATTAACAGCGGTTGCCCTAGCAGCAGCGTTCACGTCAATGCTGTCAACAACTCTTTTTAATCGAATCCATTTCCAGGGCTTCCAGACGTTCACATGCCAACCGAAGTAGTCGATGAAGATATTCCGTTCTTCGCTGAAGTAACAGCCGGAGGACGAATTACGATACCTGAAGAAATTAGAAAAATCTTCGAGATCAAAGATGGCGACGCAGTTTTCTGCAGACTGAAGATAATGCCTAAGAAGAAAAATGAAACTTCAAAAGAAAAGCAACCATCCTAATAATACTTCAGATTATGAATAACCCTTCTCTCTCGCAGCTGGAAAAATCGTCTACATCCGTCGATCCAGCCCGCGACCTACTGAAGTTGACGTACTTGCTCGGGTCGAACATGCTTGTCGAAACCATATGTTAGGGACATCAGTTTGTTTACAGAATATGGACGCACTTGACCTTTGATTTCTACTTTGATTTACGAATAGCGGCTATTCCGATGGTTTCTTTTTCACGAAGACCCATACTTTGCTAAGAGTAAAGTGTACTGTGCCTCCGGCGATGCTCGTGGCTATATAGAAGCTTGTTTCAGCTAGGTTGATTGGGTGTCCGCTCACAACTCGAATGAGAATTGGTATGGCTCCGTGATAGGTATAGTAGATTGAGCCGCTAATTAAAGCGCCAAAGATGCCACTAATTCCGAACTTCAATGCTTCAATGAGAACGGATTTCGCTGTCATTTTCTGAACCTTCTTTTTTTGTGCTTCCAGCAACCAAAGTAGATAAATCGTGTCTTCGGAACCGATAAATTACCGAATGCATGTGCGTCACATATGGAAGCAGTATTTCTGGTTCAACCGTGGGTACAGACTCGTACGGCAATCGATTGTTGCAAACTCTGCTTCCAGGAGCGCGGTAATAAGGCACATGTAGAGTGTAAACGCGCTCATCTTGCAGCCTACAATTCTATCCTCGCCATTCTCAGACTCGAAAAGGGACCAGAATTCGAGGCAGCATTCAAACTCATCGAGGGCGCGAGGGCAAAATGCATAAGCACAGTTGTGCCAGACGAGATTTGCCATAGACAATCTCAGGAGGCGCTAAAGTACACTCTTGATCTTTATGACAAAATTCTTGAAGATTACAAGAAGCGACTTCCGAACAAAACTTCACCAACGCCTCGCATGTAGCTGAAACGAGATGGCGCAAGATCGAGACGCCAAAATAAATTGGCTCGATTGGACAGACGAAGCCTTTCGTCGAGCGAGCGCCGAGCGTAAGCCCGTTTTGCTTGACATAAGCGCGGTATGGTGCCACTGGTGCCATCGACTTGATCACGACACGTATTCGGTGCCCGAGATCGCAAGATACATTGAATCACACTTTATTCCAATACGAGTTGACACCGACAAGCGACCAGACATTAACAGAAGATACAACATGGGAGGTTGGCCGACTACAGCATTTCTAACACCTGATGGGCGTCTGATTGGCGGAGGTACCTATTTTCCACCTGACAAAATGAAACAAATACTACACGACGTTCTCAGTTACTGGGAAAAATCCAAAGCGCAACCAACACAAATGGAAGACACGCAGCAGGAGATTACTGTCCGCGAACCTGTCAGCGCTACAATCATCGATGAAATATTGGGAGAAATTGCGAACAATTTCGACCCAATCTACGGCGGATTTGGCTCGCAACCAAAGTTTCCGAACACCGAAGCTCACGAACTCGCGCTCCTCAAATATCACTACACCGGCAATCGAGAATTCCTCCGCATCGTAACCATAACACTACAAAATGCCGGTAAAGGCGGAGTGTACGATCACGAAGCAGGCGGATTTTTCCGATACTCAACCCTCAGAGATTGGAGCGTCCCGCATTTCGAGAAAATGTGCGAAGACAACGCCAAATGGCTTTCAGTCTACTTGCACACTTACCAAGCTACTCAAGATGTTTTCTACCTCGAGATAGCAAGAGGCATCATCGATTACGTCAACGCTTGGTTACGAGACAGTGAGAGAGGTTGTTTCTACGGCAGCCAGGATGCAGACGAGGAATACTACAAGCTCGGTAAAACAGAACGTGCCGATCGTGAAGCTCCGTTCGTTGACAAAAATCTCTACACAAACTGGAATGCCATGATGATCTGCGCATATTTGGAATCATCATTTATCACTAATGACACATCAGTAATGGAATTTGCGTTAAGGAGCCTCGAGAGGCTTATCGCTCTAAATTACAAAAGTGGCGAAGGAATGTATCACTATTACGACAATCAGCCGCGTCTACTCAATCAACTGTCGGATCAAGTGCAAATGACTAAAGCGCTCTGCCAAGCGTACGAGATTACCGGCAACAAAAGATTCCTACAATTGGCTGAGGAATTAATTAAGACCGCCAAAGAAAAACTATACGATACAAAGAATGGAGGATTCTTCGATACAGCAATTGATCCAAATGCTCCAGGCTTCCTGAGCAAAACCACGAAGCCTCTCGATGAAAACAGTATAGCGGCTCGTTCTATAATGAAACTATTCGAGCTAACCGACAAAGAAGAATATAGACAGTTGGCAGCAGATATACTCAAAAATTTCACGGAAACCTACTCACAGTTTGGCTTCATGGCAGCAGACTACGCCCTAGCCGTAGACGCTTTCCTAAACGAGCCTACCATCATTCGCATTCTCGGATCAAGCGAAAATCCACCTACAAAGGCCATGTTGGCGGAAGCAATGAAGATCTACGTTCCACGAAAAAGCATCACGTTACTCGATCCCAAAAACGAATCACAGAAGATACTTACGTCCGGTCTACAAAATGCTCAACAAGGTACAGCATACATTTGCGTAGGCAGGACGTGTACCGCGCCATTAACCGAGCCCAGCCAACTTTCAGAACAAATCAGCAAAATTAGTGCTCAGCAGCAAAATACAACGTAATCCGAATATTTTTTGTTTGGATCTTCTGCATAATCACTATTCGCGTAACAGCTCATCAACGTCTCGATACCATTTCTTTCTTTCGCCGATCTGTGATCTCATCTTCCAGCCTCTTGTCTTGGGCTCTTCATCTATTCGACCACGTAAAGCAGTGATCTTCGACGCCACATCATTCCTATCTTCTTCGGAGAGCTTCTCGTGAGTCTGTGTTGCTTTTCTCACATTTTCCAAGTTGGTTGTGAACGTCTTCCAAAGCCCCCAATCGCGAGAGGTAAGCCGCGCCAAATAATCTGCGTTAATCATCTCATTGTCAGATCCACCGATCGGATGTTCCCTGAGCAGCATAATGGTGTCTATCGCGTCCTTCTCCTCCAGTTTGACTATTTGCATTTTCTCTAGAAGGAGCTCTGCGAGCGGAATCGTCGGATCATCAACTTCGAGCCTATCCTGAAAAATAATGTCGTGACAGAACTCAAGCTTGTCTAAGAAGACATCGCAATGCCTACTGGTGCCGCTCGTATCGTAAAATATTAGCCTGGAGCCGAAAAGGGCTCTCACTCGCACGTCATACTGATACCCGAGTTCGGTGAAAAGAGTGTTGATTCTGGCGGTTTCCTTTTTGTAGGATGCGAAGTCTATGTCAGTAAACGTGCGTCCAAGCATTTCCTGTATGTAGGAAAATTTTGGGCAATGAATGTGAAATGCGAGTGCTCCGAGTAACCTCAATAATACGCCCTCGGATTTGGCCGCGTCCGTGATTCTGTGCACTTCTTCGAGAAAGTCAGCGCGTGCATTGCCATATTTTGCCAAGATACCTACGCCACGAAGGAGGGTGATAGACCGTCGCCTAAATGAAACTTTGTTAATTCATTATCATAAGGAAGGAGTAGCTCAAAGGCAGGTTTTTGTCTGATAACCAGTTGTGAATAGAATAGGAAGGTGTTAAATTAGTAATCACCTAAGGCAGAATTATGGCAAGTCAACCTGTTGCGTTTGTAAGGAAAGCTTCAGGGTTACGCAGAGACGTTTCTTTTTTGGACGTAGTCGGACTCAACTTGAGCAACATGTCAGGCGGAGCGGCACTCGGAGTCATCGGATATACAATGGTGTTGCTCGCATCGACATCAGGAGTCAACCTAGTCTATGGCTCCATACTCGCATGGGTGCTATCGATTCCCCAAATCATTGTCTACACCATGATGACGACGCGCATTAGTCGGACTGGCGGCGACTACGTATGGGTTTCTCGAGTTTATGGTGGATTTTTCGGAGGAGCCCTTTCATTCATGGGCTACACACTTGAGACGATGGCGTATCTGGCTCTGATCGCTCTTGCAGCAGTAGTCTCTATTGGTTCAGTTGGACTTTCGCTTGGATACCAAAACATGCTTCCATTAGCGCTGCCAGGTAACATTCCTGGGGCTAATCTGGTAGCTCAGTTCATTATCGGTGCATTAATCTTCGCCGTGCTTATTGCAGTCAACCTCCTCAAACCGAAGGCAGGTTACAAAATTGTTGCCGTCGCTGTCATAATCGCTATTGCCGCGACCTTCGTCGGTATCTTCACACTCTTATCTGCTGGGACAGCCGGCGTCCAGGGTTATATGAGCTTCCTTAACTCAATCGGCTCGAACACAACTTATACTCAGATCGCTAATTCCTATAGTGGTCCAACCTTCGATTTTGGCGCAACCATCTTTATGCTACCGTTCTTCTCAATCTTCGTATATCCGTGGATGAACGCTGGACCTGCTGTAGCTTCTGAGATTAAGGGTAAGGGCGCGTTGCGATACAACGTGCTTATTTCTTCAGTTGTAACTTTGATAGTCGTAACTACGGCGTTCGCGAGCATGTACTACGCAGGCGGTTTCGCCTTCATCAACGGGGCCTTAGGAAACGCGAACCTCGTGTACAATTGGACCTTCAATTTCTGGACACTCGCAATGGGCGTCTCTACGATTCCTGCCGTCTCCTGGTTCATAGGCTTAGGCTGGATTTTGTGGAACGTAGCCATCTTAGCCTACGGAATTATCGTCCTATCGCGATATCTCTTTGCTCAATCCTTCGACCGATTTTTACCCGAGAAGATATCGTACGTAAGTCCGAAGTATAGTTCGCCCACTGTCGCGTTGCTAATTGAGCTCGTAGGCACCATAGTTTTGATTGGATTAGCGTCGTTCTTCTACGGTACTCTAGTTTCGCTATATGGAGCTGTAGTCGCCGCTATGATCTATTTCTTCTTCAT
>DASQZS010000354.1:0-14354 GCA_035638535.1 Candidatus Acidiferrum sp. | reverse complement strand
TTGGGCACTCGCACGTACACAGACTTGTTCAGTTTTACCGGTTTGATGACCAAAGTCATCTTTGTTCATTCCCCGAGCCGCTCAAACCGATGTCATTGAGGTTATCAGAGAATGTGTTTCCGGTTTTGTTCTTGATGCGTGCGGTGACCGTGTTTTGGGAGACCAACGTGACCAGTTCCGCTGTGCATTTGCGAAAGTCTGCAACCCAGCCTTTTTGGTCAGTGAACAATTCAGAAGATATAGTCTGGGTGTCCCTTCCAGCGAAATCCAATCTTACAGCTGAAAATGAACTGATTATGCCGCTGGTTGTGAGCTCTGAGAAGAACGTGAACATGCTGGAGAGTTGTGAGTTAGAGATGTAGGTGAGGGCGAGGAGCGCGTTGCTCTTCAGTACCTTCTCCACTGTGAGAATAAAGAAGAGGTCTTGCGCGACAGAGAAGAACTTGTTCATAGCTGAGGGACTAGTGAACTCTAACATTACCTGGTGGTAGGAGCAAACTTCAACCGGGTACGGATAGACGTCGAAGGCGAAGCATCGAACGAGGCCCGCAGGGGCCAGTCGTTTGTCCCAGTGATATTTTACGACTTGCAGCGAGCTATTCATGAAAGGATCTTTACCTAGGTCGGATAACCGCGTCCGAGCATTCGCTTCGAGTTGCTCTATTATCACCATGTCTTTCTTGTCGGCGAGGTTGGCATAGTCTTCCGGATCATGAATCTCCAGCTCGGGTTCGAAGTCTGTGATTTGCGCGAGCCAGGTTCCCCACGGAAAGGTCCACTGCTTCAGGTCTGGGTTGTAGTACCTGAAGTTCGGGAACGTGGGAACGGAATCTCCGGTGAGGATTAATCTGAACTGCGTGATTAATCCGACATCCTGAAGCGTCTGAACATACTCCTTGAAATCGCTCAACATTCCAAGCGGAACTGCGTGACTGGATAGGTATGTGAAGGTGCCTTCGCACTTGTTTATCACTCGCCATAATTTTGGAATCTTAAGGGCGGTCTTGACTGTATCTTCTAAACCAGGCTTTGAGGCTACCAAAACTACGATTCTGATTAATCCGAGTTTGGAGACTTCTGGGAGAAGATAGACGATTCTACCGGACTTTGCCTCTAGTTTTGCTACTCGATGATAGACGGATGTGAAAGGTAACCCGGTTCTTCGTGAGACTTCAAGTAGGTTTCGTGGTCCATATTTCCACATCGCAGTTAGGATTTTTATGTTGGTTTTGTCGAGGTGCTTCTCTATTTCGCCGATGCCTTTGAAATAGCTCGGTAACTCAAGAATACCAGTTTGCATCTTGCCACCCGAGATTAGGCTTCTATTTTCTTACCAACTATGCTGGCAACGATTCGACACTTGAGCACATCTGAGAGGTCGTCGTATTCGACTTTCTCAGCAATCATCTTCTCATTCAAAAGTTCAGAGAGAGCGCCGCACCATCGTGAGACCAACATTGCCTTTGACGATCCTGACGCAGGCTTCATGACTGGGTTGGCAATCTCTAGATCTACGGACTTCTCACTACGGAAACTTACTTTGCATACCCCCACACCGGAAAGACGTTGGTCTTGCACGAAAAACTCAATCATCTCCAGAACGGTAGCATCAGGTCTCTCTTTCAGCACTCTCGAAACATCTTCCTTTCCGAGGGCGAAGGCGGTATTGCTGATGATGACTTCAGCTACCTTCGATCCGACCAGTAGGTCAAGATGATCGCATAAGGTGCGTACATCGATCGCAAGGCGACGTTGTCCTAGCACTCGAAGGACTCCTGTATCGGGGAGCTCATGCATTTTGCGAACTACCTGCCTGTCTGGGAAAACTTCACCGACAAGTGTCAAACCGCATCGATTCGGAGTATGCATATCTCACTAATTATGTTTACCGAAGACGTGCCTTTTTCTTGTAAAAAATAAAGTTTAGACACCCATTTTTAAAAAAAACTTAGCGAACATTCAGATTAAGTGTAAATAATGTATATACTAAAGCTTAATCTTTCCTAAGCGCACACTAGCTTAATCTGAATGAAATGTCGCTCGGTGCTTGGTGGAATTATGAACAAAAATAAAATTTTAATGTTAGGATTAGCAGCTTTCCCAGTGGCTCTTCAGACTGGACTACTCTTTGGCGACGTCGCGCTGAGGGGCGGTGGTGGCGGTGGCCACATTATTTCGGCCCTACTGAACGCCATGACACCCCTTAGAGGCGGTGGTGGCGGTGGCCACATTATTTCGGCCCCTCTGAACTAGATCCGCAGTTTTTTGCGGCTCTTTCTCTCTTTTTCTTCAGCTTACCCCTTAGAAGGGGTACGTTTCTTTCGTCCGACTTTTCAACCGTCGGTCGCTGGTGATAAGCGACGAGTTACTGCTCATATGTCAACTCGGCTCCGCTTGCTAGTCGTCTTCTGAGCATCAACATGCGTTGTGCGTAAACAATCATTATATCGTCTGTGCCAGATCGCGAGCATTGAGTGAAGGCACTTCATGTCGAAGCCCGCCAACGTCCAGCGCAGCCTAGGGATACTAATCATAATCATAGTGGTGGCAGCTGGATTTCTCGGGATCTGGTTTTACTCAGGCAATTCTCGCCCCAATACTGCGACCTCACAACCGCCCACTCCAAGTTTCGTTCAAGGGGCGACTTACATCGAAGAAACCGGTAGCCAGTTTCAGTGGCTTGATCCGCATGTGTCCTACTACTCATTGGACTACGAGATCCAATCTAATGTTTATGAAAAATTGCTGTGGTATAACGGAAACAGCAGCACAGAGGTGATACCATGGCTTGCATCAAGTTATGAACAAATCACGCCGACACAGTATCAATTCAATTTGCGTCATGGAATTTCTTTCCAGGACGGAACTAATTTCACCGCCAAAGCGGTCTGGTTCAGCCTCAATAGGCTCTTAATAATCGATGGCACATCGGGAACTGGCGTCCACGGCGCTCAAGCGGCATGGATAGTTCAGCAAATGCTCGACCCAAGTCTGAGCAGTTATCTGAGTGGAACACCGCAATCATACGATCCATCGTGGGTGAAGCGTGTTCTTGATCAGGACTTCGTACAAATAGTCGACCCATACACGATAAACATTAACATACGAACACCGACGACCCAATTTCCTTACCTTCTGGCGAATGAATGGGCTGACATTGTTTCGCCAACCTTCGTAGTTCAACATGATTATCCATCAGCGTGCATGACAACTGCATGCGATCCAGAGAACATCAACTACACGGCCTACTTCGATTACATAGCCGGACACGGGGATGTAAGTATGAACTACCTGAACCTACCCGTGAATGGCGCGAAAGCCGGCACTGGACCATACTACATTGATAGTGTTAATCCGACCACTTTCGCGGTTGTTCTGAAAGCTAATCCGAACTATTGGGGAGGACCTGGAAACTGGAATGGTCCTAGGATCACTCAATCCATCAAGACTATCGACTACCTCTACGTCCCAAGTTTTACCACAAGATTACTTGATCTCGAAGCTGGAAAGGCTACGGGTATAGATGTCTCTCCAGATGAGATCTACTCAGTAGCTGACAGAAACCAATGGTTAGATAACGGTATTTTGTCCTCGACAGTATCTGGTGCAACGATATACGGACCGTATTCCGAGTTCACCACGGACTGGTTCGCCTTCGACACAAACGTAACCAGCGCGAGCGGCCAGCTCTTAAAATTCCAACCCATGGCAGATATTCGCTTCAGACTCGCAATAGCCGACTCCATAAACATGACAGACACATGCATCAATATCTTCAACCGATTATGCAAAGTCGCGAATAATCTGATACCCCCAGGTACAGCACCAGAAGGCGTCTATAACCCAAACATCATGCCACGTTGGAGCTATAATTTAACCCAGGCCGAATCACTGCTTCTCGATGCAGAGAAACATCCTCTTACGAATTTTGTAGACGCGAACGGAAACCCCCTTCCGCCGGGTTCCGTTGACAACTCGTTCGGCCCAAGCAACCCTCAAGTAATCCCAATGTACGTTGGCGCAGCCGACACCTCAGACCAAAAAATATTAGAAACGATCGCGTCGAATCTGAACGTCATATCAAACAACGACAACCTAGGCCTGACATTTAGCGTAGTCCCAGTCCCCGGAGGAGACCAGTACACGCTTGCTTCCGAACATCAGATCTACATGTATTGGGGAAGCTGGATTGCAGATTACAATTACGTGATCGATTGGCTTGGACCAATGTACCTCGCATCGGGAACCTACTTCTCACAAAGCTACTGGAACATCACCCAACTCAACAATCTTTACAACCAAGCAGTCTCAGCGGACCAACAAGGCAACGTTCAATCATTAATCCAAACAAGTAACCAGATGCAGACGCTCGCAAACCAAGGTGTGTATTACTTGTGGACAATCTACGAAGTTACTTTCTCAGTCAGATCATCCTACCTTCAAGGATATTTCTTCAACGCCGCGACGGTAGAAAACTACTATGCAAGCTACTCTTACAGCTGAGAACGCATTCGCAGACACGAAACGCCCACTACTGTAATTACTCATGGTGAACGCTGGAAACCAGGTTGAAACTATACGAATACGTCATCAGACGTCTAGCTCTGATGACGTTCGTTCTTTTTGGAATTAGTCTGATGGTATTTTACCTTGCTCGAGGTTTTCCTTCAGCATTCGCTCCTTGGACACAGTATGTCACTAGGAAGATGAACGCGCAACAGATTCAAGCCATCATCGAACAGCATGGTTTCAACAAACCTCTGTGGGAGCAGTATATCTATTGGCTCAGAGACATATTCCAAGGGAATTGGGGATATTCGAATTGGGCAAACGGGCTGCCGACGTATGAGGTATTCGCATCCCGTTTCCCTTACACTGTGGAGTTAACTGTTGCCGCAACAATTCTCGTGATAGTAATCGGAATCCCGTTAGGGATACTCTCAGCGATCAGAAACAACAAGGTATCCGATCATATCGCTCGACTGGTCGCGTTGACAGGTTATTCGACGCCTACTTACTGGTTCGCCTACATACTCCAACTGGTTTTCTTCTACTACTTCTACACGCTAGGACTGCCGTACCTACCAAGCGGCGGAGCCATTAGCCCAACACTAGCAGGAACCGTTACGGCGATCACTGGTCTGCCGATCCTCGATGGCATCTTGGCAGGGAACATGAATTACACTTTGGACGCTCTGGCACATGTGATACTCCCAGCGTTCACTCTCAGCTTCACAAGCCTAGGATACTTGGCTCGGATCGTTAGGGCAAGCATGCTTGAAGTGTTGAAGCAGGACTACATAACAATGGCACGATCGAAAGGACTGTCCGAAAAAATCGTGATTTGTCGGCATGCGCTTAAGAATGCTCTAGGCCCGGCCATGACCTTGACCGGTCTATTTACTGCATCCCTCCTCGGAGGAGCCGTGGTGACGGAGTACGTTTTCTCCTGGCCGGGCGTAGGAGATCTTTCGCTGCAGGCAGTATTTCAAGGAGACAGCAATTTCCTCCTCCTCTACGCACTCGTGACCGCGCTCATAATCATCATCGCAAATCTGACGGTTGACATTGGTTACGCATTCCTCGATCCACGAGTCAAGTATTAGGTCTGGGCTATGAAGAATAAGTCAACCCTCAGATCGATGGATCTGCGTGCTCGGAGTGATGACGCTAGATACGCATTGCATCTGGTCAGACAGAACGTACTAGTACTGGCAGGAACTCTCCTCGTCATCTTCTACCTAGTAATTTCTCTAACCGCAAATTATCTAGTCGAGCCATCTATTGCTTACAAATTTGATTTCGCGCAGAGCTACTGTTGGAGTAACTCCGTAATTTCTTGGGGAAAGAACATTGAGCCCTGTCCTGTTGGCATTAATCCGGTGTTAGGTACGGACGGATTCGGACGGGATCTCTTGAAGATGATCGTACTGGCCATACCGGTCGACATCAGTGTTGCCTTCATCATCGTAGCTGCATCAACTATTCTCGGGGTGGTACTTGGAGCCGTCGCAGGAGAAATTGGAGGCAAAGTTGATGAGGTTATCCTGAGAATAACAGATATCTTTCTGGCCTTCCCTGGTTTACTGCTAGCTCTCGTTTTCGCTGCTATTTTCGGAAGAACTATGCAGAACTTGATAATTGCCGTTCTTCTGGTCTGGTGGCCGGTTTATGTTCGACTGATTCGTGGTCAGGTGCTTTCAGAAAGAGAGAAGAACTATGTTGAGGCACTTCGAGCGTTAGGAACGAGCCGAACCAGGGTCTTATTCAACCACATCATCCCGAACACAATTTACCCGATCCTTGTCCAATCTACGCTTGACGTGGGCGGTGTAATTCTTACTTTCTCAGCGCTGATGTTCCTCGGGTTTTCACCAAACCCCGCGCTGCCAGAGTTGGGAAACTTAGCTGCCGACGGCATTGGTCATGTCTTCACCGCACCATGGTTGATAGTTTTTCCTGGGCTTACTATTCTCGTCATAACGCTTGCATTCAATCTAATCGGAGATGGGCTCAGGGATATCCTCGATCCCCGATTGAGGAGGTAATGGCTACGAACCAGAATGAGTCGATCTTGCAGGCTAAGAATCTCAGTGTGAACTTCCGAACATACCGAGGTGAGGTTAAGGCATTGCAGAACGTGGATTTGGAAATTTTTAGACATGAGGTTCTTGCGCTCGTCGGTGAATCAGGATGCGGAAAGTCAGTGACCGCCCTAACAATCCTCGGTCTTCTCCCACCGAACGGCCATGTGACGGAAGGAGAAATTTTGTTGAACGGCACGGATCTATTGAAAAAGACAGGTGACGAAATGCGATATGTACGGAGCAGAGAGATTGCGACTATATTCCAGGATCCGATGACGTACCTCAACCCTGTTCTAACGATCGCCATGCAACTCAAAGAATCATTCCTAGTCAGGAACGACTTTCCGCTTAGTCTCGATCAGTCTATCGAGGAGTTTCTTGCAACAAATAGTTCGACGGAACCAACAAGAGTCCACGGGAGGCAAAGAGAAGGGATTGCGGAACAGTTGTCAGTGGAACTCCTCAAGCTCGTTCGCCTCCCCGATCCAGAACGAGTGATGAAACAGTATCCCTACGAACTCTCCGGAGGCATGCGTCAAAGATGCATGATTGCAATGGCGTTAGCCAGGCGCCCAGCTCTTTTGATCGCGGATGAAATCACGACTGCTTTAGACGTCACCATTCAAGCCCAAGTGCTCAGTCTTCTGATGGGTCTAAGAGACACAATGGACGCGTCAACACTACTCATAACGCATGACCTTTCAATTGCTGCTGAAACCGCGAATAGAATCGCTGTAATGTATGCCGGCAACATTGTCGAAGTTGCATCAACTAGAGAACTCTTTCGAAAACCGTTGCATCCATACACAAGACTGTTGATGAAATGTATACCTGACGTAAGAAAACCCAAAGTTCGACTTGAATCAATCCGAGGAAACGTTCCAGATCTCATAGATCCTCCGAACGGATGCCGATTCAACCCACGTTGCCCGAAAGTCATGGACGAATGTCGAACGGTGAAGCCCGCTTTGAAAAATTGTGGCAAAGATCACTTGGTCCATTGTTTTCTATACCAACACTGAAGGGAATTGCGAATGGAGCTCTTAGTAGTTGAAGACCTGAAAACATGGTTCCCGATAAAGGAGGGTATTACGCAGCGGACAATTGGTCACATCAAGGCGGTTGATGGAGTCAACCTTAGAGTTGGAAAAGGAGAGACATACGGATTAGTGGGAGAGTCAGGATGTGGAAAGACAACACTCGCCAAAAGCATAATCCAACTAATCAGACCGACCAGCGGCCTCGTTCGATTCGACGGAATAGACATCACTGCAAATCAAGCAGTAATGAAGACGATTCGACGTCGGATGCAAATAATCTTTCAGGATCCATACGCCTCACTAGATCCACGAAAGACCGTTCTTTCTGCACTTACGGAACCAATTCGAATACATGGATTAGCGAAATCTAATTCGGACGCAACAAAGGTCGCCAGCGAACTCATCGTAAAAGTTGGTCTCAACCGTGAACATCTTCACAGGTATCCACATGAATTTAGCGGGGGCCAAAGACAGAGAATCGCCATCGCACGAGCACTGGCAGTGGAACCTGAATTCATAATACTCGATGAACCAACCTCGTTCCTTGACGTCTCGGTTCAAGCGCAGGTTCTAGATCTTCTCAAATCTCTCCAACGGGAACTCCAGCTCACATACGTCTTCGTTTCCCATAATCTGAGTGTCGTTCAACACATGAGTGACAGAGTTGGAGTCATGTATCTTGGAAAGATAGTTGAAGAAGCGACACGTGACACAGTGTACAAATCAGCGGAACACCCGTACTCTCATTATCTCATAACTGCAATCCCTGTCCCGGATCCACAACATGTAAGGAAGGAGAAGCTACTCGGAGGAGATGTTCCTAGTCCAGTGAATATACCATCCGGTTGCCGATTTCGCCCTCGGTGCCCCTACGTGACCGAAAGGTGCAAAATCGAAGAACCGATACTCTACTCCGCCGGGAAACTCCATCTGGTCGCATGTCACTACAAGATCAATTTCAACAAAAATCAAGTATTGAAACCACGACGAGCCCAAACCCGCACGAAACGCAAGATGAGAATTACAGTACAAAGACCTTGACGCTTTTGATGTGTTCTTCCTTTTGAAACGCCTTGGTCATAGATGCCACTTTTCTTCCATCACCCTCTAGAAGGAAAAGTTCCACGCAGTTCGTCTGGTTGATTTTACTATGAATATGGGTTTTAACAATATCTTGGAAAGCGTGTTTGAGTCTAGTTATCGGTTCCTCATTATCCTGTCGATGGGTTACAGTCACTACGGCTCCGATGTTGCCAACCATGGAATCCTTCTCCTTAGTGTCTTCTAGCATTAGCCGTATCGCCGCACGTACAAGCTCTGATCTGCCCGTGAAGCCTCGCGACTTCTGCATCTGATCCATGTCTTTGATCATTTGGTCTGGAAAAGATAGGCTGATTATCGTCATTGCTGACTACTCTTTTAATAGTCGATTATTCGACTGCGGAATGTTACTAATTAAGGTTCGACACGACGTTATTTCATTCGATCAGAAGGACCTCGTGATAGCGACCGTGGCGAGAAAGACTAGTGCAGATAGGATAGTCGCTCCCGACGTTTTGTTCGATCAGGCTTACGTTTGTCCGTGGACTTTTATGGCTCACGGGGATGGGCGAGACGCGAGTAAGTGCCTGCGTAGAGTCGGTCTCGTAGTCCAGAGTCACTTAGGAAGGCGTGTGGAAATCCAGGATCAATATGGCTAACTTCATCCAATTTTCGTAACTTTTCTTCAGGAATCTTGATGTCGAGACACCCCAGATTATCACGCAATTGCTCTAGACGTCGCGCTCCAATTATTGGGATAATTGAGCCTCGTCGTGTCCGCAGCCAGGCTAACGCAACTTGCGATGGGCTGCAGCCAAGTTCACGAGCTACTTCCACGACTACGCGTGCGATGGCGAGGTTCCGATCGTTAACGCGCTCACTGAAAACTGCGTTCAGACGTTTGTCTGTTGGTTCGGAAGTTAAACCCGAAGTTTTATGAGATGGTCGTGGTGAGTCGTTGTACTTGCCGGTCAGCAACCCTCCTCCTAATGCACCCCAAGGGGTGACTGCCAGCTCCAAGTTGCGTGACATTGGAAGTAGATCTCTCTCCGGGGTTCGCTCAGCGAGACTGTATTCGATTTGAAGTGCCACGAAGGGCGACCACCCGCGCAATTCAGCGAGCATATTAGCGCTGCTGACAACCCACGCTGGCGTATCCGAAACGCCGACATACAACACCTTGCCGGATCGCACGAGATCATCGAGTCCTCGCATAACTTCCTCGACTGATGTGGAGTAGTCCCAGGCGTGCAACCAAAGTAGATCTACATAGTCAGTTCCAAGACGCTTCAAGCTTCCCTCCAGTGACCGTATCATACTCTTGCGATGATTACCTCCACTATTCGGATCCCCGGTCTGTGTAGGGAAAGTGTATTTCGTCGCTAGAACGAAGCGATCGCGGTCAGAGCGAATAAATTCGCCAACCATACGTTCGCTTGTGCCATTCGTATAACCGTTAGCCGTGTCGATAAAGTTCCCGCCCGACTCCGTGTAACAGTTGAACATAGCGCGACTCTCTTCCTTTGAGGCTCCCCAGCCCCATTCCTCTCCGAAAGTCATTGTGCCCAAGCATAATTCAGAAACCCGCAGGCCACTCTTGCCTAGAAAATCAAACTTCATTTCAGTAGTCAAGCTACAACGACGCACGGTCTATTCGTTGTTCGCTATAAGTAAAACTCTTGTATCCAGTAGACGGTGAATCTTCGGTCATCAAATATAGCTTTCTTCCAATCTTACGTAAGATATATCGCGAAGTTTTTCCGTCACTTACCAAGAAAATGACGGTCGCGTGTACTCTATCGCTACCACGTAGGTAAACCGCGAGATTTCCTCAATCGCAATCCGCAGAAGGAGAAAAGCAACACGACCATCACGAGAATCGATGTCGAAGGAACGAATTCCGGGAGGACTATGGTGCTTGTTATTTGGTCGCTTTTGCCGTCGACCGCAAATACCAAACCAGAACCGGAGGTTAGAGGCGTTACATAGATGGTGTTTGTATCATTGTTCACAGCGACCCCTGAGGGGACAAGCCGAAGTTGGATCGCCCCAATCTGTGCGTTGGTCGAACCATTCAGAATCAGTATCTGGTTCGAATTCACGTTCGCCAAGTAGATTCTATTGAAGCTTGGATCGACCGCAACTCCAAACAATACATATCCGATATTGATTGATGATAATTGCTGGTAACTTATCGCGTCGAATACAGCGACCGATTTGGTTTCAAACTCAGTGACGTACAGCCGGTTTGTATACGGATTACATGCGATCCCCACAGCAGGTGAATCCAGTGGAATTGAAGCGGACGGAGCTAGCGTAGATTCATTCAATACAGTAATTGTATTGGAGAGTATACGTCCAACGAAGATGCTGCCATCACACACACTCAATGCGAAAGAATCCATAGTCAGATTCGCGACAGTCTGATATGAGGACGAGTCGAGAATAACAAGATGCTCTGAACCAACGTCGGACACGTAAATCCGGTCCTGAGAGTACGCGACTTGAAGCGGGGTTCGGCCGACCCACATTGAGATGATCTGTGTTTGCGTCGTCCCGTTGATCGCGGTCAGTGTGAAATTGGCGGTAACGTATACTGTATTCGTCGCACCGTTTATCGCTACACCGCTCGGATAGTGTCCAATTGGAATATTTGTTCTGATTGAATCCGTAACTTCGTCAATGATCGTGAGCGAATATGTTTGGAGGTCAGTCGCATACACTTTGTTTGTAGCCGGATTAACGTCTATCCCTCCGAATACTTCTCCGGCCGGAATATTGTGAATCAGAGAATTATTCCCATCAATAACCGAAACGGATTCCAACGCGGCATTTGTTACATAAACTAAATTTCTGTCGAGATCAACCGCAATGGTCAAAGGCGATCCGCCTACTACGATCCTTCTCACAGCGTACGATTGCCCCTCGAAAGTAATGGCGAATGTCGAGTTTACTAACGGGCTTGCAACGTAAACCGTATTCGTATTGGGATTCACACCAACTCCAAGCGGATAGGCGATAGGGATGCTGTTCATGACTGAATCAGTTAACCCGTTGATTACCAGCAACGCGTCCGGAAAGCGAGTTGATACAAAGATAGTATTGGTGTACGAGTTCACTCCAACCGAGTATGGTGTTCCTTGAACCGGAAACGTACTCACTAGTACATTCCGCAGCCCATCCAAAACTGAGATTGAATTCGAAGCCGAATTCGTAACATACACTAAGTGTGTAGCTTGATCAACAGCCACGTCCAAAGGACCATTGCCAACAGCAATGGTCGCATTCACGACGTCAGTTGATCCGTTAATGGCGTAGGTTACATTTGTCCGTACATCGGTAACGTATATTCGGTTCAAGGTAGGGTCAACGGCTATGCCGGTGGGAGCCCCACCTGGAAGGAAGATCGTATCACGGAGCGTATCGCTTGTACCATTGAAAACAGAGACCGACCCGAACCAGCTATTTGTAGCGTAAATTGTGCTCGTCACGTTGTTTACTGCAATCCCATAAGTATTCGGTCTCAAATAACCCGTGAATGGATTAGATTCAACAGTCGCACTCAGGCTGTGCGTTGTGGCCGCTGCCGGTTTGACTGCAAAACCTGAAAGGGCGACGGACATTAGAAGTCCGAAAAACAGAATCCGCAGGGCGCGCAATCTAGCATCTCTCAGAGTAGGGCTCCGGCTTTGCTATTGATAGTGCCGAGGGTGAGAAGATTGCTCTTGAACCGTTGGAACATTTAGTTTCCCCGATTAGTAAGGTGCATGAAGGATTGGATAAAAGACTTGTCGCTGGGGATGGAAGTTCTCGGAACATGGTGCGAGCGTGTTCCGCAAATTCTGCTAATCTGCGCGCTGGCCGTATTTTCACATTTCTTTTTGGATGCTGAGGGTTACAATATTTTCCCGTAGTCTTTTTTCATTTCTTGACCTGATGGTTTCGTTTTTTCTAAAGCTTTATCGAAATCTTTCGACGTAACCTTGACTTCTCCAGTATGCTTGGCGACCTCTTCTGGGGTCTTGTATTTTCCTACATGTTGTTCTATCGCGATCATTACTGCGGTAGAGGCTACTCCTGCAAGGTCGGCTCCAGTATAACCGTCGGTTCGTTCGGCAATTCGTTCTAAATCTACATCTGGGGCGAGAGGGTTGTGCGCGGTATGTAGCTTCAAAATTTCTAACCGCGCTTTCTTGTCTGGAGTAGGAACTTTCAGCACTCTGTCGAATCGCCCCGGTCTTAACAGTGCAGGATCAACCATGTCAGGCCTATTGCTAGCTGCTAGAACGAAGACTCTCTGAAGCTCCTCAAGTCCGTCTAGTTCTGTGAGAAGTTGACTTACGACTCTTTCTGTCACGTTGGAATCTCCTAATCCACTTCCTCGGACAGGGGCTATGGAGTCGATCTCGTCGAAGAATACAATGGTAGGTGCGGCTTGTTTTGCTTTCCTGAAGATCTCCCTTACGCCGCTTTCAGATTCACCTACCCATTTCGAGAGAAGTTCGGGGCCTTTGATGCTGATGAAGTTGGCCTCGCTTTCGTTCGCTAGCGCTTTGGCGAGCATCGTCTTTCCAGTTCCAGGTGGCCCGTAGAGTAGGATTCCTTTCGGAGGGCTTGCTCCGGTTTTCTCGAAGAGATCTGGATATTTTAAGGGCCATTCAACGGCCTGCTGGAGTTCTGCTTTAACTTCTTCTAGTCCCCCGATGTCGCTCCATTTTGCGTTTGGAACTTCAACCAGGACTTCTCGTAATGCGGAGGGCTGTATATCTTTGAGCGCTTCTTCGAAATCTTTCATTCCTACGACCAGTTTGCTGAGAACTGTCGCGGGAATACTTTCTGCCTCTAAATCCACTTCGGGCAGGATGCGTCTGAGAGCTCGCATTGCTGCCTCCTTGCACAGGGCCTCGAGATCGGCGCCAACAAATCCATGTGTTCTGGCGGCTAAGCTTTCCAGGTTGACTTCTTTTTCGAGAGGCATGCCTCTGGTGTGAATTTGCAGAACCTCGAGTCTAGCAGCTCTTCCCGGAACGCCAATTTCGATTTCTCGATCAAACCTGCCAGGTCTCCGTAGGGCGGGGTCAAGTGCATTGACCCTGTTCGTGATTCCGATAACGACTACTTTCCCTCTGGCTTGCATGCCGTCCATTAGTGATAGTAACTGGGCGACGATACGCTTCTCGACGTCACCCGTAACTTCTTCGCGTTTAGGTGCAATGGAGTCGATTTCATCAATCATGATTATACTCGGGGCTTTCTCTTGAGCCTGTTTGAAGATATCGCGTAATCGTTCTTCGCTCTCGCCGTAGAACTTGCTTACGATTTCGGGTCCACCAATTGTGTAGAAGTTGGCGTTACTTTCATTCGCCACGGCCTTTGCGAGCAACGTCTTCCCTGTGCCAGGTGGTCCATGGAGGAGTACACCTTTTGGCGCTTCCACTCCGAGTCTGACGAACAATTCTGGATGACGCAGCGGGAGTTCGATAATCTCGCGCACCTTTTGGACTTCTTCGTGGAGACCACCAATGTCTTCGTAGGTTACACGCTGGATACCTTTTGGAGCTTCTTTCGCAACTTCTTCGCTGACCTGAACCTCTGTTCCTTCGCCCACAATTACGGCTTGGGCAGCTGGCTTGACATCGGTTACAATTAGTTCGACACGTGTGCCCATGATGTTAAGCGGAATGGA
>DASQZS010000353.1:0-3834 GCA_035638535.1 Candidatus Acidiferrum sp. | reverse complement strand
CGCTTTCTACACGGCACTCTCGAACGTGGCTCTTTTCCCGTTCACAATTGGTCTGTTTGCCTTGACAACATACGAAGGAAACTTCTACGCAACAATCCTTCTCGGCTCGATTCTGGTTGCCTTTAACGTCTGGTTTCTGATAGCGAATCTAAAGATGATGAAGAATCCAGCGTCCATGAATGCTTGGCGAGTGTTCAAGATGTCAACGAGTTATCTCTTCGTAGTTCTCTTGTTGGTTGTAATGGCTCATTTCATATGAAATGAGGGTTCTTGTTTTTTGTTTAGTTTGTTGTGATTTGTAGTTGTGTGTATGTGGATTGGCTGATTAGGCCGTTGGTTATGGTTATGAGTAATGTGTAGTTGCCGGGTGTTAGTGATTTGTCGGTTTTGATGTTCACGATGAGGTTTGTTTGTCCGTTTAATGTTGTTATTTCTTGTATGTTAGGTGTGATGATGATTTTTTGTGGTTTGGCTGTGTAGTTTTCTGTGTCAGCAAACTGAACCGTTAATGGTTGTGTGGATTCGCCTTGTATAGTGAATGTTAAGTTGGTATTTTCTCCAGGTTTCATTTTGATAACTGGATTGTTGGTTGGTGGGGATATTGTGAAGTTTGGTTGAATGGAAGCGTCGACGTATCCAACATTGTTTGCTGTGAGTTCCGTAAACCATACTCGATTATTAGCGATGGTGAAGGTTAACGCGTTATCGATTCCGATGATTCGGCTTGCGGGTGGATTTGAGAGGCTGTATTCTGTTAACAGTTCATGTGTAGTGTCCAGTTTAGCTAATCGGTTAGCGTAATGTTCGTTAAACCAGATCAGTGAGCCGTTCGCAGCAACAAAATAAGGTAAAGTCACATCCTGATAACTCACAGTTGAGGTGGGAAACAAACTCCACTCATGGTTGTTCGTATCATAGTAAGCTAGAGTGGATGTGGCATGTTGAGTAACCCAAATCCCGCCTGGAACCAACGCTAAACTTGTCGGAGCACGCAAAACAAACCCACCATCAGAACCAACCCGCACCGGCGAAAAATCAGTAGGGTTGAATGAGTAAATGGCAGGCGTTACGAAACCAATGTTCCCGGTGTCAACATAGTATCCTAAGCTATCATTAGCGAAAATTATCTGTGCAGGAGTTCCAGCAATGGCCGTCGGATATTCGTGAAGCCGAAAGCTATCGTCAATTCGTCCGATCTTTGAAGCAAACACTTCTGTAAACCATAACGAATCATCCGGGCCAATCGTAATAGTATATGGAAAAGACTCGGCTCCAAGCTTCACCGTTTCGATGAGACCCGTATTGGGATTAACTGCGATCAGTTGGCTTCCTGCTTGATCTGACGCCCAAACGCATCCTTTCCAGAATGCAATTCCCCAGATGAAAGTGAAAGAAGTCGGAGCATACTGAAAGGGCCATTGATATTCGACGAGCGTTCCATTCAAGTAAAGATGACCCACACCGGGCAGAGCCTGCTCACCAAACCAGACCGACCCATCATCAGCTACCGTGATCGCATTTGGAGACCTTCCGGGAGGAAGCAAATATTTCTGTACCCCTCCAAACTGAATTTCTCGAAGGTCAGATCGCGATATAGTTGCAGCAAGACTGCCTGAGTTTCCGCAGAATGATTGAGATTGCTCAAGGAAGACTTGCAAAATTAACACACCACCTAGGGTTACGAAGATCACTAAGAGCAGTAGTATGATTCGCCGGGCTTTCATGTTCCCTCTCGCCGAACAGTTAAAGGCCGTTCAGAATATGCCAATATCGTCGTTGATTTATATCAAATACATCGCGCGTTCCATCTAGACAACGATCCATCTGGAAACGAAATCGTTACTCAAAGAAAGGGAGATCGAGCGACGTATCAGCTTCCACTGCCGACTACTGTGATTGTCCCATGCATGTACGCTGGGTGGAATTGGCAGTGATAGCCGTAGGTTCCGGGGGTTGTGAAGGTTATCGGTTCAGATGAGGTTTGCCCCGAAATGTCACCAGTATCAAAATGAAATGTATCGCCAGAATTCGACGTTATCGTGTGATCAGCTGTATCCGCATTCTTCAGAATTATCGTATTATTGACGCCTATCACGAGCAGAACGTTCGCGGGCGCGAAGTTGATTGAGACTGCACCGGAATTATTTGGTGCGACAATAACAACAACGCTTGGTGCTGCGACTGGCGTTTGAACTTGATCCAAATGTACCGCGGCAACGGACATCGGTGACATAGATAGCACCAGAAAAACTGCCGCAACGACCAACGCAGTTAACCCATGTCGTCGAGCACGTACACTCATTGTGTGTCGCCTAACCAGAATCGCCGCGTACTAGCTTCCGGTAGATGTTGAATTTGTGGGCATGTATGCTCTGTTTGGAAGGACGATTAGAAATCCGTACATGCCAAGTGCTTGGTGGTATAGGCAGAAGAATCTGTAGATTCCCGGCTGGGTTACCACGAATGAGACGGTGGAGGTTACGTTGCATGCTGACATATCGGGAGCACAGTTACCTACTGTGTTGCATGGAATAACGGTGCTTGCAATTTGGCAGTTGTCCGCTGGCGTCGTGAAATTTTGCATCGTTAGATGGTTAGTCTCCCCAGGCAGCGAGTTGTTCAGTATGTAGAGGCCTTGTGGGAGGAGGACTTCGAACGTGTGACCGTCAGTATCATTGTCCTCAAATGTCACACTAACATTATCGCCTTGATTCACAGTAATTTGGTTAGGATTGAACATATCCTGACCAGTATTCCCGGTATTCATCCACTGCAGCAGTATATGCCTAGTAGTAGGAGTTTGATCCATAACGGGTAAGGAATTGATTTGTTGTTGCAATTGACTCACTTGACCTTGAAGCGCGGTCATCTGATCACTCGACGCACTCGAAGGAGCAATCATGGGCAGTACGACCGCCCCCAACCCAACAATAAGCGCAACCAAAGCAACCGCTAAGGCCGTCTTCGGAGATACAGACCATTCAGAACTATTCTTAGCACTCAACTGGAGTCCCGATGAGATCGACTATAAATCATTTAAGAGGTTGACCGAACCTGTCAGGCAAATTGAATAAAACCTAATTGTTTTGGGCGAGATACTCGGCTGGTTCGGAGTCAGAGAATCTCTCCCGCATTATTCTGGCTTCTGCACGTCTTAGAGACTCCATTAACGTTGATCTTGAAACGCCAAGCTCTCCAGCCAGTTGCCCTAGCTTCACGCGTCGTGGTACGTCAAAGAAACCTTTGCGATAGGCAATTTCAAGAAGTTCTCTTTGTTTCTTTGTCAGAGTCTTGTTTGAAATTAAGGGTTTGACGTTTTCCACAAAAATGGTCACTCCTGCAACTCTGATTTCTTTTACCATTTTCTTGAGAACCGCGCGGTTTGGAATCAAAACTCGCCATGTTGCGGTTCCGTTACTTTGGTAAGTCTGAGACACAGTGTAAAGTGACGTCAGTCCAGCTTTCACGCAAGGACACAATTTTTCGGTGAAGTGAATCAGCGTATGCCCGTTTCGTAGTTCACAAACGTGCAGGTTGGGAGAGGAAGCTGTCTTTAGAAATTCGTCTCGGTCATGCGAATGTCCTGAGTTAGTTCCATCCTGTTCCTCGAGTTCGATCAGGGTTTGGAATTCTCCGCGATCGATGTTTGATCTCCAAGCTAAAGATCGTACGGCTAGACATGGTGGAAGACCGTCGCTTTGAAACCAAGGGCATGGCATAACTATCTTCAACGTGGCAACAAGCATTCTGAAGAACCAGCACGAAATTCCTAACAGGTAAGGGGCATGAGCTTTAAGTTAAATCTATTCGCTCTCACGTCTTGAGGCCGACATG
>DASQZS010000352.1:0-2988 GCA_035638535.1 Candidatus Acidiferrum sp. | reverse complement strand
AACCTGTCGCTCTTCGTTGAACACTTGTTTTTCATGATGCGTCGAGTGATTCCAAGATCGGCTAGCTTGGGATATCTTGAACTCAAGGATGGTCTGTGGATGATTAACGGTTCTTAGTTTTGATCGTTGACTGAAGTGGATAAACTTCATTTTGATAATTGAACGACATCTGCTTTAGGGACCAACAGCACCTAGCTTGCTGTTGAGGCCTCTAACAAATGGCGGATAACGGAGAGACGAGTTGGCCGATTATCAAGCTTAATCTTTCCAGGATGCCCTGGTCTAGTTTTATCTTGGGCATGCTTGTTCCACTTCTCCTCCTCGAGTTTGTTTCCCTGCCGTCTCTTCCTTTGCTTGGTGTATACTGCGCGCTTGCCTGGTTGGTATTCGTCATCGTAACAACCGCTATACTGACACGTACCCTTAGTGTTTTCTCGGTTATCACAATGATTGTTACTATGACAACTGTTGCCGGACGTTATCTGACTCCCGCGCATCCGGGGTTCGCGCTCATACCTTCACTTGACGCTACGATCATAGGTCTGATGTTCGTCGGCTCGATGTTGAGGCCGCGTCCGTTTGTCATGTCACTGGTAGGCAAGGAGACGATCGAACGTACCGAAAAGCAATTCGGCAAAAGCAAATTTTTCTACAAGGCCTGGTTTGACGTCAATATTATTTGGGGGATGTTTTACATCATCCAGGGAGTGATAACCAGCTACCTGATGATATTGAATGTAGAAGTAGGTAGCATCATAAATGCACTGTTCGGCTGGCCTTCCGTTCTGGTGCTGCTTTACATAAGCGTTGATCACCCGCGCCGTTATTGGGAGAGGAATATGGAGAAGATGAAAAAGGAAATCGAAGCAGCTGAGTTATATGAAAAGAGCCGCCAGGTTGTTCAGCCATTCGTACAGTGACCCGCCCGGTATAGAAAAACTGGTAGCCGTTATGGTAAAACGCGCACATGCCCCTGCGATACCAAAGGATGCACGCGTATCCCGTGGCCTTTTGGCCTAATCCTTGTCAGAGTTCTTTGCGTTCAGTTATTTCTTGTCCGCCGAATACGAAGAGTCTGGGCTTTCCGCCGCTAAGCTCCACGTAGGTGTTGTGTATGGCAGCGTCTTTAACCCAAGAACCGGTGTTCACGAGGTTTTCCGCTTTGTTGATGAACGGACCATGGGTATGACCAAATATGAGAATTTCACCAGGCTTGACTTCTTTACGAGCAGCCAAATTGATTTTCTCTAGAGAATCCTTCAGCCTATCTTCCGGACGCCGTCGAAGGCGATCGGACATCTTGGCCAAATCTGTTTTCATGAAATTGGGTTCTATCTTCGAGAAAACACTATTCAGGTGATTGAAATCTACCCATAGGTTACTCTCCAGGGCGCCCTCCGTGTCTGACATTACTCGACACAAGAATGCCATGAAAGGTACCTTCTGTTCAGGATCGAATTCGTAGCCGTGAACTAAGCGATAATTGACTTGTCCATCAGTCAGGTTCACTTCCTTGGTGAACTGGAGTGGATACGATGGTCTGTTAAGATCTAAGACATGGTAATCGTGATTTCCTGCCACGCAAAATACTTGGATCCCTTTGGCTTTGAGATTGAGAATCTTAGCAACGGTGTCATGGTTCTCCAGAAATACGCCGGAAGCATCCCGCCTCCACATATCCACCAAATCTCCAAGAAGAACCACGTGCGTAACATCGGTTCGTTGACTAAGATTATCGAGGAATGTGTTGAATGCTGTCTTGTCAGCATTTGCGTAACCTAAGTGTTGATCGGATGTGACAACGACTTTCATAGTGCACCATCTAAGCGGAATACGTGTCTAGCGATCACATAAATTAGCCTATATGATTCGGGTTTTGGGAGTTTCATCGTGTTGGGGGCATAGTTTCAACTCGATATTTTTGTCGGAATGTTGATCTTGAAGACCAAACAGCGTTAGGTAGCAGACTGAACAATGCATAAGCTAACGTTGGTTAGGCATGGAGAGAGTGTTTGGAACAGCGAGAACAGATTCACTGGATGGTACGATGTCGATCTCTCCGCGAAAGGTATCCGAGAAGCTCACGAAGCAGGCCAGGTGCTTCTGAAAGGAGGATATATTTTTGATCTTGTTTTCACGTCCGTACTCAAACGTGCAATCCGCACAACATGGATCATACTCGACGAACTAGACCAGATGTGGGTACCCGTAAATAATTCTTGGAGACTAAATGAACGCCACTACGGAGCTCTTCAAGGACTAAACAAAGCTGAAACGGCTGCGAAGTACGGTGAAGAGCAAGTGCTGATTTGGAGAAGAAGCTATGATGTACGACCGCCGCCACTTGAGAGAACTGATGTTCGATACCCAGGCTCAGACCCTCGGTATAAGAATCTGAAAGAGAGCGACATTCCCCTCTGCGAATCACTCAAAGATACAATGAACCGGTTCCTGCCTTACTGGCACGAAGAGCTCGCACCAGCGATCAGCTCGAGGAAGAGAGTTCTAATTTCTGCACACGGAAACAGCCTAAGAGCGCTTATCAAACACCTTGACAAGATCTCCGAGACAGAGATCGTAAAACTCAACATTCCAACAGGAATTCCGTTAGTATACGAACTGGAAGACGATCTTGCGCCAATCAGACATTACTACCTTGGAGACGAAGAGAAGATTAGAAAGGCCACAGAGTCAGTTGCCAAACAGGGCAAAGCAACCCCGAGTGTGCGCACTCCGCCAGAAAATTAGAGTTCAAAATCAGAAGCCTGTAAAACGCTTAGCAGCGAGCAGTTGCAAGGTTCCGAGCAATTGAACTGACAGTTTTCCTGGGAATCGCTCGGCAAAATAGAAATTATCGTTCCGGATACTAAGTCGGTATGTTGGATGATAAGGGCACCCATCTCTTCAGGGATCGAATACCAGTTACAGCGTCGCGGCGCGGATACGAGGGACGTTTTATTGAATGGGGTGGGTTCATCATAGCCTTTG
>DASQZS010000351.1:0-4649 GCA_035638535.1 Candidatus Acidiferrum sp. | reverse complement strand
CCTCCCTCCAACACCGATATCGCCTGCAGGTACGTCAGTGTTCGGTCCTATGTGGCGGAAAAGCTCGGTCATGAAACTCTGGCAGAACCGCATCACTTCGTTGTCGCTCTTCCCTTTCGGGTCAAAATCCGATCCACCCTTCCCACCGCCCATGGGGAGAGTCGTCAGAGAGTTCTTGAGCACTTGCTCGAAAGCTAGAAACTTGAGGATTCCAAGATATACGGTTGGATGAAATCGTAGACCGCCTTTGTATGGGCCAATCGCACTATTCATCTCGATGCGGTAGCCTCGATTAATGTGAATTTCCCCGTGATCATCTTGCCATGGGACGCGGAACATTATTACTCGTTCCGGTTCCACCATTCGTTCAAGAATCTTGGCCTTGCGATATTCTGGGTGCGCGTCGAAAACTGCGCTTAACGATCCGGCGACTTCTTGAATTGTTTGATGGAATTCTGGTTCTCCAGGATTTTTTGCCTTTACGTCGGCCACTACTCTGGTTACGTATTCATTCATTTTTCTTCACCAAGATAATCGTGTATTCGACTGCCTCGTGCATAAGATGGGTCTCGAACCGTTGGGATCCGATATCGTTCTCCTTTCCTTGCTCCTTGAACGAATCGGGTTTTTCCAAAATTCTTCCTGCCTAATGCATGAAACAGATATCGAGCAGCAGCGCATAATCATGTATAAATGCTGTGGGAAGCGTTTATTTGTGGAAACAACTGATCCTACAAACCTTGACGAAAGAGTGTGTACGTCATGATCTTTGATGAGACCGCGAAGAATGAGTTGCGAAAGACCCTTACGCTTACGCTCGCGGTCTTGCTTGTATTTGCACCAAGCTACCTAGCGGACATCGGGATGCGAAAACTGAAACTAGATGTGGGTATCGCGGGGATAGTCGCCTTCTCGCTTTTCCTGGTCGGTCTCTTTCTGCTATTGAAATTCACGAAAGACTGACTTTCTACGGATGCAATACGAAGTTCGTGTATATCGTCATAGCCAGTGATACAATAAATATGACGCTCCAAAATCTACGATTCCAAGAAAAGACCTTTTGTCCATCGAAAATCGCAAATGGAATGAGATTGAATACTGCAAGGAAGGAGTTTATTGCTGCTCCTGCAACCATTGGCACATACAACCAACTTGACGCTGAAATTGGGAGAAGCGCTACAATGGCCGCAGCTATTACGATGTTAACGATCGGTCCTGCGACAGCTGTTCGCCCCATTCGATCCTTGTCGGCGGGCCCGGATATCACTACCGCACCTGGAGCGATGAACTTCAATGGGGACAAAATCGAGACCGCTGTGAGTAGCGCCCCCATTAAACTTAGGCGGAACTCGGCCCACAGCCCGTAGCCTTGCGCTACATACTTGTGCGCTAATTCATGAAGAATGAACCCCGAAGAAAATAATGCAATCGCCACTATCATCGCTGGCAATGTGAATGAACCAATGAAGAAGGCTGCGCCTGCGGCTGCAACTAACACTGTACCGATAACCAAGTGACGCGCTTCTAGCTTACTGAAACGAATTGGTTTTCTTGTGCGAGGGGCAAGAATGACACTTGTTTCCTGAAATTGACCAGCCCCCATAGCTGATCTGGCCGATCTAACTGCCTTTACTCGCCATGATTCACTGCATTCGTGGTTTTCGGGCAATCTGTGCTCGGGACAGTAGAAGTGCTCACAATAGTTGCACTTGAACGGGAGATCGACTTCGATCCCGCACTTATCACACTTCAAATGCTAGGACTCCAGAGTTCACTTGCATACAAATATTGAGGACTCCTTACTTTTAATCTTGGCAGTAGATATCGTAATCGAACCGCCGATGCCAAAATGTGACAAATGTGGACAAGAGTCGAGTAACCTCGAGAAGTGTCAGTTCTGCGGTAAATCCTTTTGCGAGGCAGATTATCCGGAACACATGGCACGGGAACGTCGACATGAAGATTTGGCCAAAGCCGAGGGAACATTCTGGCGACAGAAAAATGAGCGTCCCTCCTGATGGGTCTCGAACTTTCAACCAGAATTCTGGAGAGTATGAATCGATCCTTGTGCTGAGGCACTTTTGGGTTGTTGTTCCTTACAGATGAAGACGTCAAAACTCTTCTGCCTGTTCCTGATGCAATACAGGTTGTGTTGAAGGCATTCAGAGAGGTGGGGCGGGGTAATGTCCGAATGCCTCCTCGCCAATTAACCGAAGTTTCTGAATATGGAGGACTTATGTTGTCGATGCCTGCCTACATCGGCGGAGAGATAGGCGCGTTAGGACAAAAGGTAGTGACAATTTACGCTAACAACCCGACCGAAAACAACCTTCCCACAATACTCGGCACGGTACAATTGCTTGACCCTAAGAATGGTAGTTGCCTAGCCGTTATGGCAGCGAATGCGCTGACAGCGATACGCACTGGAGCCGCAAGCGCTGTGGCCACCGAGTTTCTCGCAACCGAAAATTCAGACACGATCGCACTCTTCGGAGTAGGAGGACAGGCGGCGACTCAACTCGAAGCAATCTGTTTTGTACGCGACATTCGCCAAATCAAAGTCTATGCACCAACGCGCGACCACGTGACACGTTTCTGCAGAGAGATGTCTCAACGATTAGAATCAAAAATATCTGCTGCCATGAATCCAAAAGAAGCGATCGAAAACTCCGATATTATTGTATGCGCGACCACCTCCAGAACTCCTGTCTTCGATGGGAAATTGTTGAAGCCAGGTACGCATCTTAACTGCGTAGGTTCACATACGGCCGATGCCAGGGAACTCGACACTCTAACCATCATCAAAAGCAAGGTAGTTGTCGATTCGCGTGAGTCTGCATTGACCGAAGCTGGCGATCTTGTAATCCCGTTAACTAACGGAGAGATCTCTGCCGAACACATTTGGGCTGAGCTCGGGGAGATCGTTACGGGCAAGAAAAAAGGCCGAACGTCGGAAGAGGAGATTACCCTGTTCAAATCAGTAGGAATCGCTGCCCAGGATGTTGCTTCTGCGAAAGTAATCTATGAGAGAGCAATAAGAGAACGAAAGGGTCTTGCTATCGATTCGAATTAACTACCCTATTCCCCTTTCTCGCGTTCTTCTTCCTCAATTGGCATTTGTAACTTCGCCTCTTGGGCCACCAAGGCGAGCAGTCGTGCTTTTGAGAGCGTTGACGTGGACTTCTCTTTAAGAATCCCTTCAGGGCGGATCAAGAGAATTGTGATGAGAATCGCTCCAATCAGCAAGTACTCAAGCCACGTCACGTCAAATGGTATCACACTAGCGAAAGCATACTTCACGACATCCATACTCTTAACCAGGAACCAGAAGGCGAACACGCCAATGGCCACTCCTGGATTGCTTGCTGCTCCTCCCATAATCACCATAACCCAAGGCCAAAACGTCCATACAACTCTGCTATAGGTAGCGGGAAGAACATCGACCGTGTAGAATGCATAAAGCGCTCCAGCCATTCCGCTAATGGACGAAGCAGTAACCAACGTTTTCCTCCTTAAACTCACATCGTCCTTTCCTAGTGCCTCTGACGCAATCTCGTTATCCCTTATCGCTCTCAAAGTCCTGCCCAAAGGCGCTCGAGCAATCTTCTCCGTATAAACGAAAACTAGAACAGCGAAGATTACTATCGCCGCGGTCGCAGCAACATAACGCATGCTTCCTGCCCAGGCGTACGGATCTGGCAGCTCTAGGCCTAGGCTCCCCCCGACCAGCGGGTAATAGTTGTTCAGGAAGATCTGGAAAAATTGTGCCATCGCCAGCAAAGTTATGGCAAGATAATCTTCGCGCAACTTTATTGCTGGATATGAGAAAACATAACCGAAAGCTCCGCCTGTTACAGCTGCCACTGCAAGTGAAAAGAGCAATAGGGCTATGGAGAGAGGAATATTATTTCGCAGCTTCCCGTTTACTTGAGGCATAATCTGTGAATTAAATTGAATGAAATTGCCCAGAGTGTCAACGTTCAACAACCACGCGGCAAGTCTTCCACTCAATGATCCAGCGACCGCTGCCCCAGCTGCGATGAACAGGACCTTGCCGAAGTCTGGGATTCCTGCAAAACCAAACTCCAGATTGAGGGTGAGGCTTATTGCAAGGTAAAGCGCTACAAATGCGGTGAAATCCAGCAGGAAGAGTACGATATCGAAGCCAAAGAACAAGCTAGGCAGATGCAGTTGACCTCTTCAATTTGTGTAATCGAGTCACTTTCACAGACGTTATCCCTTGTGGGACAAACAAGAGTGTCACCGCTAGAATCAGCATGGGAATAGCAGGTTGCCACTGAGTCACCCAAGAGCCGAATAGCCGTGAACCGTAGACTGTAAGCAAAATTTCCCCGCCCCCGACTATTAGTCCTCCTATTACCGCTCCATATACGCTCGTGAGACCGCCAAGAATACTTGCGGCGAACATTCCAACAATAAAATCTGAACCGATATGTGGACTTCCGGGGAGCCAAAGCACGAGATAGGAACCTGCCAACCCAGCCAAGCCTCCTGCAAGGAACCAGGAGATCAAGTACACTTTCTGAACATTAATTCCTAAAACTCCTGCAAGGTTCGGATTCTCAACTGCAGCGCGCATGGCAATTCCAAATCTTGTACGTGTCAAAAGAATCCACAGACTGATCGTA
>DASQZS010000350.1:0-3863 GCA_035638535.1 Candidatus Acidiferrum sp. | reverse complement strand
GAGTGAGAATCAGAAAAATGGGGAACTGTCGACTTTAGATTGGGTCTCCGTATACGGTGATTTGGGAAGCTTCGTCGCAGTATTCTTTCCACATCTCACCGAGTTTCTTGCCTGCATCGCTTGCTGCGACTTTGAGGAACGCATCCCAGCTGTCGACTTCAATATCTTCAACGATCTGGTAGGGCGACTTACTTTGCCCACCCTTGATCTCGTAGACGATGAATTTTCTGATCCCGGGCTGTTTTCGGAGTGTTGGTTGATCGATCTCTCTAGAGTGCTTTCTGTAGGCTTCTTCTTTACCTGGTTTCAGGTTATACATCATAAAGATATGGACCATGCCTAAACGATCTCGTAAAATGTATTTAAGCCTTGAATCGCAAAGATTAGACATTATGAAGGAAACGATGTCGGGTCTCGTGAATTTCGATTCGAACCCTCATTCCGTGGAGCTACGTGAAGTTCCTGTTCCTGAGATTGGGGAAGAGGATGTTCTGGTTGAAGTACAAGCGGCCAGTATTTGCGGCAGCGATCTCCATCAATATCAGGGCAAGGTAAGTTACAAAGTAAACTATCCTGTAATTTTAGGACACGAATTTAGCGGCGTCATCACAAAAATAGGTTCACGTGTCCATGCATTCAAGAATGGCGACCGTGTCGTTAGTGAGACAGCTGCGGTTATCGACCTGTATTCGCCCTTCACCCGTGAAGGCCACTATCATCTTGATCCGAATCGGTTAGGTTTCGGTTACGGTGTAGATGGTGCGATGACCAAGTTCGTCCGCGTACCGGAACGATGTTTGCACCGTATCCCTGAAGGGTTGTCATTCGAAAAAGCAGCTTTAACGGAACCATCCTGTGTCGCATATGATGCGATCTGTGTTAACTCCAGGATTCGCCCGGGCGATAGTGTCGCTGTCATCGGTCCTGGTCCAATCGGATTATTCAGCATGCTCTTAGCGAAACTGTCGGGCGCGAATCCACTGGTTGCAATAGGTCTACCAGTCGACGCAAAACGCCTCAAGATCGCCTCACAGATCGGTGCTACGAGTTTAGGAGCACAGGGCGAGGACATTCTCGGCGAGATTAAAAAGCTTGGAGATGGTTACGGGATGGATCTAGTTGTTGATGCTTCGGGTCACAGTTCAACGTTGAAAGTTGCATTAGACATTGTTCGACCAGGAGGCCAAATAACCAAGGTAGGTTGGGGACCAGAACCCTGCAACTTCTCCATTGATCCTCTCGTAGCTAAGGCGGTCACGCTACAAGGCAGCTTCAGTCACACGTGGCCGATGTGGGAGAAAGTGCTAGCTATGTTAGCGAGTAATCAACTCAACCCTGATCCTATACTGAGCCGAATCGCCCCACTAACTGAATGGCAGAGTTGCTTCGAAGCAATGCTAACTAGCGAGATCGTGAAAGGCGTACTGAAACCCTGACATCCAGAATTAGCCTGAATCAGTCGGATCACATATCAAAAGGCCGCTAGAAGCTGAACCTTAGGCATGCCCTTTCCTGGTTATTGTACTCCAAAAAAGAAGTGCGGCGAAGAGCAAAGCAATGAACCAGATGAGTAGCTACTTGAATTCTCGTGTGGTTATCTCCTATTCAGGTGGCAGTCGCCTGAAAAGATACGCCCATTCCCTCTCTCTTTCTGTAAGCCTTTGCGACGTATGTGCCTACAACAAATATGCCCGCTCGCACGCTTGTGTCAATTGCATCGATTTTGGGATCTTACTGGTTGATCATCATTCTTTCGACGAGCATCAACTTTCTGAGCTCTCAAGTTGATAAGTGTTAAATACTATCATCAAGTAGTTTGTTTTGGCTTTTTGAATGTCAGATGATACTGCCGGAAAGCGTCCAGTATTCCTGCGAGAGGCAACAGGACTCGTTAGGGCTCTTGGGTTTAGAGACCATTTCCTGATGTCGCAAGGGATGGTTTTGATCATCAACGGTTTCGTGGCAACCGTTTTGTTTGCCCCATACTTCTTCCCCGGGGCCAACTTGTACGTCGACTTCGCGCTTGGAGCAATACCTCCACTCTGCATGGCGTACGTGTACGGGAAACTAAGTGCCAGCATGCCCAGGAGCGGTGGCGACTATGTCTGGTCCGCCAGAATCGCGGGACCACTGTACGCGACGATTCAAATGATCTTCATTATTGCGTCTTGCGTCTACTTCAACGCGTTCAACATTTGGCAAATGTTCTTTGTAGCCGCTGGAGCCGGAGTGTTCGGTTTGGGAGTTGGGTCTCATAATGCGTATCTGGCTCAGGTCGGAATCCAGTTGACTCAAGTAAATTGGGGATTGCCAGGTTCCATGCTCGTGATGCTCGCTATAATTGTGCTCGCGATTCTCGGGATTCGAGTTTATTCCAAGTTCTGTCTGGTAACCGTGCCACTGTATTTTGTCATCTCACTCATCTTCGCTGTTGGTACGCTTATGATCAATCCGTCTTCAGTCCAACCAGCCTTCGATAGTGCAATGCGTTTTGCTGGATCCAACGTAACATACAGCTCGGTGCTCGCGCAGGCTGCTGCCGGTGGTTTCCCTGCCACGTCATTCAATTGGGGCAATACGCTTCTGGCAGCTATCCCCTGGGGATTCCTGACGTACGTGCTGTTCAATTTCAGTTCCTACTCGGCAGGAGAGACGAAGAACGTCAAGACAAGCGTTTACAGGGCTTACATGTTATCCGTGGTCGTGACATTGATCGCCCTAGAAGTTCTGACTTGGATTGTTTACTCTGCGTTCAGCGCTGGTTTTCTGAATTCATTGGCTTATGTGGCCGGAGTGAGCCCGTCCTCCTTCCCAGTTAGTCCGTTTCCAAATTTCCTGCTCTCGCTGATCAACCCTACCGCTGGAATGATAGTCGCCGTCGGTTTGTTTTTCGGTTGGATGATAAACTCTACTGGAATCGTCATCTATACATCTCGTATGCTTTTCGCCGCGTCGATGGATCGCTTGCTCCCGACCCGTTTTGGTGACGTCAGCGACAAGCTCCATTCCCCATATGTCGCGACGCTCTTTATGGGCGCAATCTGCGGAATCTACCTTTACCTCTACTGGGCTTTTGGTGCAATAGCGACGATACTTAATACGTCGATTATCGTTCCGATCGGGCTCGCTCTTCCGCTTTACGCAGCGTTTCTGTTTCCTCTCATCAAACCTGACCTGTACAAGCGCCTCTTCGGTTCGATGCAAGGCGCTGCGGTTCTATCTGCTGCCGGGTTCATTGGCGGTACAAGCTTCGCGATTTACGCACTCTCCGAGACAAGTCCGCTTGTAAGTGGAGCCTTCCTGGGCGCGAGCTTATACTTGGCATATGAAGAATTGGTAGTGGTGGCGCTTATTGGTGTTGGAATCTACTTACTCGGAAGACGTAGAATTAAGAATGCTGGAATAGACCCGTCACATATCTTTTCAGAAATACCGCCAGAATAAATAAGAAATTCAGTGAAGTACATACTGCTGCAAGTCGACTGGTTGCCGAGGATTCCAAGGAGAACTGTAGTACAGCTAATGGCCATCACTTACTAGGTAAGTGATTAAATTTTGGATTCTAACCATAAACGGCTTGGGGTAGCACTAGTAGGTGCTGGCTTCATTAACACCACTCATGCGAAAGCATGGCTTGCGGTCAGAGACGCCGAGATCACTGCGATTTGTAGCCCCACATCCGAGAACGCTAAGAAATTGGCTATGGTCTGCTCTGACCTCGGGGTTGGAAGACCTCAAGTCTATTCTGATATCCGTGAAGCCGTAAACAACCCACTCGTCGATGCAGTATGGATTTCTTCTCCCAACTTTGCTCGTCTCTCACTCGTGCGCGCGATTGCCGAGGAGGTTCGCGAAGGTAGTAG
>DASQZS010000349.1:0-2599 GCA_035638535.1 Candidatus Acidiferrum sp. | reverse complement strand
TACGCTGCCGGATCGTTAGGCCTGCCAAAACTTCATTTGCTGGCTTACCAGTTAACGGTAGGAGAAATGGCCGCACCTTTCGTGGCAATTTTCGGCATGCCAGCGGTCTTCGGCTTGACTCTAGGACAATTCATTGCGAATCTAGGTTTTGAAGTTGCCCCGGTAGCGATGCTTTCACCGGCCGTTTCGTTCGTGGGGCTTGTCATAATTTACTATCTTAGAAAGACGAGTGCAATAGGTGGCTGCATCGTGTACATATTGTTAACTTCATTGTGGATTACTTTCCTCCTGCCACAAATCTCGAACGTTTCCACTTCATATGCCGCCGAATCAGCTTTCTTAGAGCAGACTTTAGCAGTAATGATTGGATACGTGGGTTATCTGATTGCAAAAAGGACAATGGCAAATCCTAACGTTCCGAGCAAGAGCCATTGACCTCAATGGTCAGTTTCTAACTACTTCTTTGTGAGCGGCGTAGGTGATCGCCTTGGTCGGTCCGCTTCACGGCATTCGTGTTTTAGACGCTTCGAGAATTCTCACGGGTCCATTCTGTTCGATGATCCTAGGGGATCTTGGCGCTGAAATTATCAAAATCGAACGCCCCGTTTCAGGAGATGATACTAGACAATGGGGACCACCGTTCATCGCTAACGAGAGCGCTTACTTCCTTTCGGTTAATCGCAACAAGAAGAGCGTCACTCTAAACTTGGAGACCCAGAAAGGAAAGGAGATCTTCTACGCACTAGCCGAGAAGAGTGACGTATTACTTGAGAACTTCAGACCTGGCGTTGCGGAGAGATTAGGAATCGATTACTCGACCATTGCGATGAAGAATGCTCGTTTGATCTACTGCTCGATTACGGGCTTCGGTCAGACCGGGAGATACCGCGAGCGTGCTGGTTATGATATTGTCTCACAGGGAATGGGAGGTCTCATGGGAGTGACGGGCGAATCAGATAGACCTCCGGTTCGAGTTGGAGTCGCAATGTCAGACATAGGTGCTGGAATGTATGCGGCTACGGCGATTCTCTCAGCTCTTCTAGTTCGTGAGAGATCAGGACGAGGTCAGTCTATTGATGTCGCTCTGTTCGACAGCACAGTTTCCTGGATGACGTACATGGCAGGATATTACTTCGCGACAGGCAAAGATCCATCACGATCAGGATCTGCACATCCCACGATTGTCCCCTATCAGTGCTTCCGAACGTTAGACGAAAATTATGTTACGATCGCAGCGGGTAACGATAAGTTGTTTCGAAACCTCTGTAGGGCGTTAGGGAGGAAGGAACTGGCAGCCGATCCGAGATTTACGAACAATTCCCAGAGGATTATTCATCGACAGGAGTTAATATCTATAATAGAAGAGATTTTTTTAACGAAGACACGTGACGATTGGATCCGAATCTTGATCGAAACCGATGTGCCGACCGGTCCAGTGTATTCTATGAGTGAATTGTTCAATGACCCCCAGGTGAAAGATAGAGAGATGTTGGTTGAGGTTGATCATGCTCGGCTTGGTAAGTTGAAACAGATTGGGATCCCGATGAAGTTCTCCGAAACTGAACCTGAAATCAAGTCTTCACCACCAGTGCTGGGAGAGCATACTGCTGAAGTTTTAGGGGCTTTACTAGGATACGATGATGCACGTTTGCGTGAGCTGAAAGAGAAAGGCGTAATCTAACGACAAACAGAAGCTTGGCTCTAACGCAAGGTGACTTCAATGCATATTGAGGGGAATTATAATTTGGATGCTCCAGTCGAGAAGGTATGGGATTTCGCTTCTGATCCTGAAAAGATAGGCAATTGCTTGCCTGGACTGGAGCATTTGGAGGTCAAGGATCCTGAAAATTTCATCGGAACCGTGAAGGTAGGCATATCGTTCGTACGGGGTACCTTCAAGTTCTCTTTCAAGCTACTGGATCAAACTCCGCCGTCACATTCACGATTCGAAGCAATCGGAAAAGGAGCCGGAGTCTCGGTGAGATTGAAAACTTCAATGCAGCTTGTCGATTTAGGCAATAATGCTACGCAATTAAATTGGAAGGCGGAGGCTGACCTTGGAGGATTATTAGCGGAGCTTTCGCCTAGCCTAATTCAGAGTAGCACCGACAAATTCACAAAAGAATTCTTCGATTGTCTGAAACGGAAAGTTGAATCTTAGACGCTAGTGGAAGGCCTCATACTCCTTCCCGAGAACAGCTGATGCAATCTTCAATTTCATTATCTCATCTGTTCCCTCATATATGCGACAGACTCTAACATCCTGAAGATGACGACCAGGTCTGAAGAGATACGAGTAACCTCTTCCACCGAAGACTTGCACTGCCCGATCTGCAGCATCCCAGGCCGCGTTGGCCGCGAAGAATTTCGCTTCTGCAATCATTCGATCAGTAACCGATCGAATTTTCGAATTATCTGGATCAACGTCATATTTGCTTTTGAGACATGCCGCTTTGTATACGAGGCAACGGGCGGCGTCAAGCTCGGTGCTCATCATCGCTATGTGCTCTTGGACGAGTTGATGTTTAGCTATTGGCTTTCCATGTTGGTTTCGTTCCTTCGCGTATCTAACAGCTTCATTCAAGCAGTCAGCGATAAC
>DASQZS010000348.1:0-3019 GCA_035638535.1 Candidatus Acidiferrum sp. | reverse complement strand
CTGCTACCGGAATCGACATATTACGCGGATCCCGGAGCAATTTTCAGGCTACTAATCTAAGATCTTAGCAGATTCTGGAACAATTTTTATTATTATTCTATTTCTATCATTCCACGGATAATCCTTACCTAGATACTTCCTCGATAAGCGGTTTATGTGATCTAGGGCGCCGTCTTTCGTCTGTTCGATAACCCTTCCTTTTATGAACAGATGCCTGTAGGGGTTCTTCTGCTGGGTTATGCTGATGGTTACTCTCGGGTCTCTGGTAACATTCTTCTGTTTCAGCCTCCCTGGGACCGTGTTTATCAAAATTGTATCTCCGCTTCTGTCAATCCAAACGGGAGCAACATGAGGAGAACCGTCAGCCATCGAGGTTGCTAAATAAGCAAAATTCTTGCCTTCAAGTATCTCAATTGCTTCTTCGTCAAATACCATTTCAAACTCGTCCGTGCTTATGGTGGATACTGAACTCCGACTTTAAGCCTAACGATACACTATCGGTGCTTTCCTCTTAGATCGTCGTATCTCTGACTTTTGTATTTTCTTGTCAGGCAGGATAGATAGGTAATGTCAGATCTCCTATCGCTATTCCGTTTGAATAGGACAAACTGAATGTGACAGAGTATGGAGTAGCAGCCTGCTCGCCTGTTCGCGGGAAATAGACAACGGACATCTCATACAGTCCATCTCCTAAGGAACCGTAACTTCCAGAACTTAGAACTGTCCCCCCGTAAGTGATCACAATCGTCAATGAATAGTACCCTTGTGTCCCTTGCAGAGATGAAACTGTAATGTTTCCCAGATTTGAGCTTGTGCTTGTTAGTAATGACGTCTTGCTGTAAGAAGCATCAACGATTTCCATAGTTGGTGGTGATTGAGGCGGCGTCGTGATTCTAAAGCTGGCTCTCAGTGTGGGACTAAGGGGAAATGCAACGAAAGAGAATAAGACTACTAGAACGAGTACGGCTAGTAAAGCGAGTGTTCGTAGACTCGGCATACTTACGCGTTGCTGCGACATTTGTAGTGCATTTGCATGTAATCGGGCGGACTATAAGATCATTAACGATATTTATAGTGTCCTTAAGATCGCGTTTTTGGTATCTATTTTTCTAAACGTCTCGAGTTGATCGTCTATGCCAATTCGAATAGACGGCGAACGATTGATCATAGAGAAGGCTAGAAAACGGAGAGCGTAACTCAGGCTAGGAACAACGACCTGACTATATTCGCCAAGTTCATTGACTGAGTTTTTCGTGGCGGTAAGCGACAATCTCAGCCGCTATGCTGATAGCGATCTCTGCAGGAGTTTGTGAGCCAATGTTAAGGCCAATCGGAGCCTTAACTTTTCTAAGCAGCTGCTCTTGGATTCCCTGATCCTTCAAGTGAGAATAAGTGATGGCAATCTTTTCTCTACTACCAATCATCCCAATATAGCGTGGGAGCTTTACTTTAGAGAGGCATGCTTTCAGAACTTCCTCATCATGCTCGTGTCCGCGAGTTATGATTACAACATAATCGTCTTCATGAAACTCGATGGTTTTGATTACTTCATCGAACTCACCTGATTTTACTTCGTCAGCAAGTGAGAATCTGTCCTTGTTGGCAAACTGCTGCCGATCGTCCGCGACGACAACAGAAAAATCTAGAGCCTTCGCGAACTGAACGAGTGGAACTGCGATGTGGCCGCCACCGAATACGTAGATAGTCGAAATGCCTTGTATTGGTTCGATGAAGATCTTGACTGTACCTCCGCATAGCGCTCCGATATTGTCAGCGCTCTCTTCATCCAGCGTAAACTCTAGTAACTTAGATTTCTTGTCGAGGATACATCTGAGAGCTTGTTCGCGTACCTTTGCTTCAAGCAGTCCACCTCCAACTGTTCCTGAAGTCCTTCCGGTCGAGTAGACGACCATTCTGAAGCCGCTTTTCCCCGGGCTTCCTTTTTCTCCTAAAACTACAGTAGCCAACGCAGCCGTAATCCCCTCTCGTCTTATTTTTGCGATCTCTTCGAATACGTCAGGCAACGATTCTCAGCTCTCCACATTAGTTGTCCTAACACGGCGCCCCATGAGATAATACTGTGGTCTGACCTGATAATTGTTTGCGCCTATTTATCCAAGTCGAGTTCCAGTTTAGTCGATGACCGCCGCTGAGAGTGCACCAGCCAAAATATCGTGGGGGCTGTTCCACTTGAAATGTGTCGACACGGCATCTGTACCGATTATGAAGAAGTCGCACGCATGATCTCTTGAACTACCGCCACCACTAATCCGCGGAACAGAATTATTCTCAGCTAATGTCTGAACCAATGAAAACTACTGCCAAGTACACACAAGGTATTTAGCGTCGAGTACGCTGTGGGATCTCCGAAATCTTCACGGCGATCAATCAATGGGCATGAGTGATCAGGAATCGAATAATTTCCTGAGCAGCGGCAGGATATTGAGAATAGCATCAATTGGAGCTGACGGTGCACCGCACATCGCTCCCATCTGGTACGTATACGAAAATGGTAAGTTCTACGTTCAGACGGGTCCTCGCAGCCGTAAAACTGGGAATATCAGAGCAAACAGTACGGTCGCTTTCTCCATTGATGTTGGGGAAAAATTTTACGACCTGAAAGCGGTTGTCGGGAAAGGAACGGCACGAATTCTAACTGACACCAAGTTCAATCATGAGATGGGCAAGAAGATTCTGCTGAAATATCTTGGCGATCTGAATAATCCCGCGGCAACTCGCAAACTTAGAACACGTAGTCATCGAAATAACTCCAACCACCAAAATCAGCTGGGACTACTCAAGAAACTTCTAGCGCTGGATTGTCGTGGCGAGTAGGATCATTCGTGCCTGCTAGGGATATTGCCGCTTTTATAGGTTGGCAGCAAAATTTGATTTGGAAACTTCAAGCTTCGTGGGGAGTATGGTTGCAGTTCAACATATCTGGATAAGGAGTGCGGGAAAGAAACTCGACGTATGCCTTCGGATTGATCTGTTCGACCCTTGCTCGTTAACGATACTT
>DASQZS010000347.1:0-4114 GCA_035638535.1 Candidatus Acidiferrum sp. | reverse complement strand
CCTTAACCCACTATTAGGAGAATGTGACTTCCTTTCCATCCATACTCGCCTTACTCCAGAAACGTATCATCTAATTAGCGAAAAAGAATTCCTTAGAATGAAATCAAACTGCATCCTCGTCAACACCTCACGCGGTGCAGTGGTAGACACGAACGCACTGTATGAAGCACTCTCGCAACATAAAATCGCTTACGCAGCACTAGATGTCACTGATCCCGAACCAATTCCCCCAGATCATCCGCTACTCAAACTTGATAATGCGTTGATCACACCGCATATAGGAAGCGCTTCGATGGCCACGCGAATCAAGATGGGATCGATGGTAGCAGAAAACCTATTCGCCGGTCTAAACGGTGAAATGCCGCCTAATCCGGTGAACCCTGAAGCGCTGAAAAAGGCACTGCCGCATTAACTTGAAAATCATACACCAAGAGTGTTGAATAGTTGAGTTCCAAGCTAGAAGAACGCGAGTACCAAACGCGTATCGCAGAGAAGGCGTCTGTTGCGAATACGCTCGTGGTTCTTCCAACCGGCTTGGGGAAGACGGTAGTCGCAATACTCGTAGCGCAGACACGCCTTGCGAAGCATGAGGGGAAAATCGTAGTCCTCGCCCCAACTCGGCCGCTAGTCATTCAACACTACAATGCGTTCCGAAACCACTTCACAAATTATACCTCCAGCCACCTTACCGGCCAGATACCAGCAGCAAAGAGAGAGGCGGTGTGGCGTGAATCAACCTTCATTTTCGCTACTCCCCAAGTCATAGCGAACGACATTGAAGCATCACGATACACATTGAATGACGTGCAACTGTTGGTGTTCGATGAGGCCCATCGATGTGTCAAAGATTACGATTACACTAAGCTCGCACTATCGTACCAACGGACCGCAGAGAGCCCATTGATTCTAGGATTGACAGCGTCACCTGGCGGACAACGAGCACGCATACAAGAGATCTGCGAGAACCTATTCATCAAACAAGTTGAGACGAGAACAGAGCATGATGAGGACGTCAAACCCTACATACAATCCGTCTCCACCGACTGGGTGCGCGTTCAATTACCGAACAGCTATCGTGAGATTTCAAAACTCCTGAGGGCGGTGTATGAAGAAAAACTTGGGAAAATGAGGTCGATGAACCTGATTCCGAACATGCCGATCGTACCGAAGAAGATCTTGCTCGATCTTAGGCTGCAATTGGTAGCAAGACTTCGGCAGAGTCGTTCAGGTTACATCTTTGCGGCACTGACCCTACAAGCGCAATCAATCTCAATTCTCCACGCAATCGAGCTTCTAGAAACACAGGGCGTAGAAAACTTGCGATCCTACTTCACAAGAATGTCAGAAAGCCCGAAGAGAACTGTCAAGAGCCTCCTCAAAGATGAACGAGTTCAGCGAGCCATGACTCTAACGACCTCACTGAATGAGAACCATCCCAAACTATCTGCCATATCGAAACTCGTCTCGGAGGAGATAAGTACCAATCCAAGCGATCGAATCATCATCTTTACCCAATACAGAGACACAGTGGACCAGATCGTCGCGAAACTGCAGGCAGAAGGACACCGACCGGTAAGATTTGTGGGACAGGCCACTCGAGACGATTCCAGCAAGGGCCTGAAACAGGACGAGCAGGTCGAAATCCTGCGACAATTCGGATCAGGCGTATACAACATCCTAGTCACCACGAGCATAGGTGAAGAAGGACTCCATGTTCCGGACGTTGATCACGTAATTTTCTATGAAGCGGTACCCTCTGAAGTTCGCACAATCCAGCGCCGAGGAAGAACGGGAAGAACCAGAATAGGTAAAGTTACCGTGTTCATCGCAGAGAACACGGTAGACGAAGCCTACTATTGGAGCAGCTTGAAGAAAGAACGGCAGATGCAGTCAATTCTAACCAGAGTGAGAACCAAAGGGATAAGGGCCGTTAAGAAGAAGACCACGTTACTCGACTACACGTGAGTAACCTAGACGTTTAACCCTGATCACGTACCAAATGAGTATTATTACCTCAGATGAATGGTTGATCGGAAAGATTGGTAACCTTGCTGCGTGTCAATCGCCACGGCCTCGAAACCGATCTCTACGAATTGACTATGGCAGCCGCTTACTTTGACAACAAGGAGAGTTTCGAAGCAACATTCGAGCTTTTCGTAAGAAACTATCCAAAGAACCGTTCTTACTTGGTCGCCGCGGGTCTAGAGCAGGCAGTCAACTATTTGACCCAGCTTGGCTTCACGGATGCCGAAATCAAATTTCTGAAGCAGCATCCAAACTTCAGGAACGTCAGCGACGATTTCTTCCAATATCTGAGCAGGTTCAAGTTTACAGGAAAATTATGGGCACTTCCTGAAGGCACCGTATTCTTCCCGAACGAACCCATTCTTCGAGTTACTGCTCCAATCATCGAAGCTCAAATTGCCGAAACCTACCTGTTATCCGTCATAAATTATGAAACACTAATTGCATCAAAAGCATCCAGGATTGTGCAAAGCGCGAGGGGAAAGGGCGTGGTCGAGTTCGGTTCACGCCGTGCTCATGGACCTGAAGCAGCGTTATTGGCGGCAAGAGCAAGCTACATCGGTGGCTGCGTCGGAACATCGAACGTCCTAGCTGGGTGCTTGTACAACATTCCGACCTACGGCACTATGGCGCATTCATTCATCATGAGCTATGATTCCGAGGAGGAGGCTTTCGAAAAGTTTTGCCGTGTCATACCTGAAGCAGCCTTCCTTGTGGACACATACGATTCAATCGAGGGCATCAGGAAAGTAATTGCTACTGGCCAGACTCCCAGCATGATCAGACTTGACAGTGGCAGTCGACTAAAACTTAGTCGAGTGGCCAGGAAATTGCTTGACCAAGCTGGCTTCAGAGGAACGAAGATCTTTGTTAGCGGCGACCTAAACGAATACATCCTGAATGACCTAACATCGAGAGATGCACCGATCGATTTCTTCGGAGTCGGAACTGAGCTGGTGACATCTCGCGACGATCCAGCTCTACCTGGGATATACAAATTGGTCTCCCTAGCACGCGATGGCAAGGAGGTTTATCGTGCCAAAACCAGCGAGGGAAAGATGACGCTTCCTGGCTCAAAGCAAATCTACCGCAAATACAATGTGAAGAAACAGATCAAAGAAGACATCTTGGCGCTCCAAGATGAAAGAGTACCTGCTGACGCACGACCGCTCCTGCTTAAGGTGCTTGAGAACGGGAGTCTTGTCAAGGAATTGCCGAGCATAGACGAGATTCAGAAATTCGCGAAGCAAGAACTGAGCGCATTGCCGACTCGGTTTTTGCGATTGACGGGATCCGAAACGCCACCGCTAAAATTGAGTGCAAAGCTTCAGAGACTGGCAAGATCAATGTGGTCGAAGCGTAGCGGTCGATCTAGAGGGTAATTCTAAATCATTAGGCCCAAGATTACAGTGAACCTAACGTAAATCGATAATGATTTTATCGTTCATAAGACATCTGATGTGGGGTAATTTCTACGAGAACGAGAAATTTATGCGCATTATTCCTGATCCTTTCGATCGCTGCAATTCCGTACCAAGTTCATGCTAGTAGCATAAGCCAAATCGCTACCACGAAAAACGTGCTCTTATCAACATCTTTCACGCTCCAAGCCGAAGACGCTGGCCAATGTCATTCAACCGGTATTCCGGTAACTATTGATGTGGGCACGCAAGTATTTGGTACGATAAATTCCAGTGGTTACGTATTCTTCCACATACTGACTGATCAACAGGTCACTCAATCTGAAGGTGCTCCTTGCAAGAACGTCCCTGCCATGGGCATTCTAGTGGCAGGCGCGATCACCTCTTATTCACTGAATTGGACTTCCCCGAGTACCGGACGCTATTATTTCGCGTTTACAAACGTTGAATCATATGACGATTCAATCTCCATCACCCTGTGGACACAGCAGTAAGGATTCATGATTCTTAGCCAGCCAGTGAGATTCATCTATTCGATGCCTCCCCAATGACAGAAGCGTGTCACCTGTTGACCGAGATAACCAGCATTAGTGCAGTAACAATTCAGGTCACTTCAATGCCACGATCTTTCCACTTTTACCATAACATTCTAGGGCTAAAATTAGCTT
>DASQZS010000346.1:0-3325 GCA_035638535.1 Candidatus Acidiferrum sp. | reverse complement strand
TCCCTTAGTTGTGTAGATATTCCCTTAAGGTCGCAGGAGGTAATAGTGTTCGGCGGTTGAGGATGGCGACGGCATTCGTTTTCATGAATATTGATCCAGGCACTGAGAAGGCCGTCTTGAAGGTTCTCCGTGAAGTACCAGAGGTTAAAGAAGCTCATTTTGTGTATGGCGTTTATGACGTTGTCGCTAAGGTTCAAGCCGACTCTATGGATCACCTGAAAGAAGTAATCAGCTGGAAGATTAGAAGACTTGACAAGATCAGGTCAACCCTAACCACCATAGTCGGCGAAGGGAAATAATCAAAATTGAATTTGAACTCCACCTGTGAAGATTTGCACCCGAATTTTAAGAAAGGTCTGGATTCACTTAATTATTTAAGTGCATACGGCCAGGCCCACCATTCTAGAAGTTACTAATCAGCATACAAGAAATTAGCACGCAGGAGTTAGAGCATTGATTCGACAAGCGACTTGTCTCCAATTCTTTAGAGGATGCACGAAGTCTGAGTATCACGATCTAGATTATGCCGCGTGGAAATTTGACACCAAAATGGGTGCGGTAATTCCCACAACTTCGACTGGAACTCAGTAAACTGTGCTACCGCTTAGTTTGCCGCCCATCCTCCGTCAACCCATAGAATTTGGCCAGTCATGTAATCAGAAGCAGAAGAAGACAGAAACAAAAAAGCACCCTTCAGATCTTCAGGATCCCCCCATCTGCCGATCGGGATTCTGGAGACGATGGCTGAGGAAAGATTCGGATTCTCATGGATGGCGCGAGTTAACTCTGTCCGAATATAACCTGGTCCAAGAGCATTGACGTTTATCCTATACTTAGCCCATTCCAGAGCAAGACTTCTAGTCATACCAGCTATCCCCGCCTTACTGGTGGCGTAGGGCACGATGTTAGTAACCGGAACACCATACCCGGTCAAGAGAGACGCGAGGTTGACGATTTTTCCGCCGGTTTGTTGAGCAATCATTTGTTTACCCGCCTCCTGGCTGCAGAAGAACGTGCCCAGAAGGTTTACGCTAACTACTTGGTTCCACTCAGACTCGGTATAATCCGTAGCCGGTTTACGAAAATTTGTGCCTGCAGAATTGATAAGAATATTCAACTTACCGAACGATCTTATCCCTTCTGCGAAAGCTTCCTGAACACGGCTATGATTTGATACGTCGATTTCCAACGCCAGAGCTTCTCGCCCTACCGACCGTATCTGTTCCACAACATTCTCCAGAGATGCACGTTTCCGTGAGCAAACTATAACATCGGCACCAGCTTCGGCCAAAGTGGTTGCTGCCATCATCCCTATTCCGCGCGAAGCACCAGTTACGAGTGCAGTTTTCCCGGTTAAATCGAATAGGGCCATTAGTTTTTGATTCGACGTCAACTAACTTCCCGCTAAATTCTTACTTCCAAGGATCCAACACGCAGCGTCCCAGCACTCCACCATCCTTCAAGTCATTCATGACTTGCACCACGTCTGACATCGGATATACTTTGGAAGTGATTTTTATCCTCCCCATCCGATTGAGTTCCATCAACTCATTCAATTCATTGTATGTTCCTACCAAGTTCCCAATCAGGTTGATTTCTCTACTTATCATGTCTATCGTTGTGTCGGTTACGGTTCCTCCTTCGCCAATGATAGAATAAGTTCCGCCCTTCTTGATCATCTTAACACCTGAATTCGGAGTCTCTTTGTCTGCAACGAAGTCCAAGACTACGTCTGCCCCGACACCGTTAGTGAAATCACGCACATCCTTCAGTCCACAGTCATTGGCCGCGGGGAACGCGGCGTCCGCACCGAGCTGCTTCGCAAATTCAAGCTTCGCATTCGATCTAGCAACTCCGATCACACGAGCCGACGTCAAGACTTTAAGCAGTTGAATCGCGAAATGTCCTAATCCACCTATGCCAATTACAACCGCCGTGCTGCCTGGATACAGCAAATTAGCCACTTTCTTTACAGCATGGTACGATGTGATTCCTGCGTCGGCGTAAGGCGCTAAAGGAACAGGGTCTGTTCCATCTGCCAACTTGATTACGCTCCGTGCAGAAGTCTTCATAAATTGAGCATATCCGCCATCTCCATCGAGCCCAGGGAAGTGCCCATTCACGCAGTGCATATCATTTCCTCCTCGGCACGCTCTGCATAATCCGCAGCTAGTGAAAGGATGTAAAATTACAGGATCACCTTTTCTCAGCTCGCCCGCTGTAGCAACTGAGCCAACTTCTTCAATCCATCCTGCGTTCTCGTGACCGAGAGTGTAGGGAAGCTTGGGAGAATCCTTCGCAAGTCCTTTTTGGATATTCAGATCAGTCCCGCAAACTCCTGCTCCTCCAACTCTTACGATGACGTCAAAGGGCCCTGCGATTTTGGGCTCTGGCACATCAACGACTCTAACTGGTGCGTTGTATTCGAACAACCTCCCCGCTTTCATTTCATCGCTCGCCTAAAATCATCTTACTAGATTATGGTTTGAGCTGAACTTCTTGTTGTTAACTTAAGAGTTACCTCTCGTTTTCGTATTGCGAATTAGAAACATTCTCGTCGTTATGCGGTCAGACTATAATCAAATAACGATAATTAGATGTCAGCACCGATAGTACAAAGATGAAGATGGATACCGTAGTCAACCCAGAAAAACTCTACCGGCTGTCCATAAAGTTGCTCCTGGCAGCTGGAGCGTCGGCTCATGAATCTAGAACAGTAGCAAGACACCTGTTGGAAGCCAATCTGCAAGGTGTTGATTCTCATGGGATTCTAAGGCTCTTTGACTACCTAAAGAATATCGAAAAAGGCGAGATCAAGACTCATGTTAACCCTCGCATTGTGAAAAACGGCAAATCTGTTGCTTTAGTTGATGGACGTTGGGGATTTGGGCAAACAACAGCTCTATTCGCTATGCGGCTTGCAATCGAAAAGGCAAGTAAATCAGGAATTGGTTCAGTCGGCGTTTTCAATTGTAATCATGTCGGTCGCTTAGCTTACTACACAAGCTTGGCCAGTGAGAAACATATGATTGGACTTGTTTTCGCAAACGCTGATCCTTTTGTTGCTCCATGGGGTGGACGAATAGCGGTATTAGGCACAAATCCGCTTTCGATATCGATACCAACGGCTTCAGCTGATTCCATAGTTATTGACTTGTCTACAAGCGTCGTCCCGGAAGGCAAAGTAAGAACTGCCTTTTTGAAAGGCGATAGAATACCTGAAGGGTGGATAATAGGACCGAACGGCGAAACCTCAACTAATCCAGCGGATCTATACGCTCCACCCCTTCCGCCTGAAGGCACACATCTTTCAGGAGCTTTGCTT
>DASQZS010000345.1:0-4569 GCA_035638535.1 Candidatus Acidiferrum sp. | reverse complement strand
TAGACATTGATTACGTAAACGGTAAGTCTCAGTTGCCATGCGACGTTTCCGCTTGGGCATGTGACCAGATTCGATATGGTTGCGGTAACGTTGGGTTGTTGGAGTGACACGTAACCGATGGGCGCGCTGTTGATGGAAAGTTCTTGACCCGAAGCAGCGTCGTTGACCACAACCATCGCCAAATAATAGATACCCGGATCGCTGTAGGCACAACTCGCACTGATCGTTGACGTCAGAAGGATTTGCTGATTCGGTTGAACCTGCTGCGGATAATCATATGCTACATTAGTTATTTGGCATAATGAGGCAGAGACAAAAGTCGGTGCAGTAACCTGCAGTTGTACTAAACAGAACAGTAGTAATATGCAAATGGTTGTGGATGTGCAGATGCTGTAAGCTTTCACGTGATTCACTCTCAGTGTGTTCTCATTTGAACTTTACTCGCATAGGTTCATGAGCAACGTGATCCTCTTAACGTTTCGATCGGCGTCATGCGGTTCGGCACGCGAATGCTAGGGATGATAGTTCGATGATTCGGCGTGCAGTTTTCTGTCCAAGAGCGATGAATGTTTCTTGATTTACCGTTAGAAGCGGTACGTGTGTGGCAGATCCTGTAAGTGCGGTGAGTTCTTGGAGGGCTCCGGGTGTTTGTTCTACATCAACTTCTTCAAAGTGGATGTGGCGTTCGATTAGGAATCTTCTCACGGCGAGGCAGTGTACGCATTCGTTGTGGGAGAACAATTTTATTGTCAAACGTTGCAAGTGCATCGCCTACAACGTAATTACTACGGATGTAGTAGTTATATTAGGTTTACCGTACCTGCTACTTGCTTTTTGAGCTTAGCTCTTTTAGCGCGCGAGATATTTTCGTGATTAGGGGCGTTTCAATCCTGGTTTCAGCGGTTAGAATTATTGTATGGTCGTCGTAGCGGAAGAATGCGAATACGAGCTTATCGTATCGAGCAACGACGCCATGAAGGTTTCCGACAAAGCCAACCAACTTCTCAACCGCCTCCAGTATGAGCGGGGGTGCGATTGGCATGAACCGTCTATCTGTCTCATCTGAAACGAAGGGAACAACTCCCGGACGATTTTTGGAGAGTATCAGACGGTATTGGCTGTCAACTACTCCAACGTATCGAACTAACGGATCTATTGCAAGAACGAATTCAGCAAAATCATTCCAATCCATACTAAGCTACTCCCTAGAATTGACGCGTCTATTGTTGCTTGGTATCGCATTTAGGACTTGTGATCGTAAGTGAGATATTGGTTACCGTGCCTTTTGGATCATGTGACTGGTTTGCTGCAAGATGTTCTAGCTTGGATAGGGGTTGCCAGTTTTGTTGTCGATGTGCTCGGGGTTGTCGTTATAATTTTTGGCATAGCCGCTGCTTTTCTTGTGTCCGTTCAAAATGTGATGAAGCACCAACCCGCGGGCTATGATTTGCTTAGGGTCCGTATTGGCAAGGCTCTACTGTTGGGGTTGGAGTTTCTTGTGGCAGCAGATGTCATCAGAACAGTAGTGCTTGATCTTACATTGCAAAATCTTCTCACTCTGGGTTTATTGGTTGTGATTAGAACCGTTCTGAGTTGGTCGTTGGTAGTCGAGATAGAAAACCGCTGGCCGTGGCAGAAGAGCTGATCCAGGATCAACTTGGACCATAAGTGATCGAAGTTATCGACCAGTTATGGTAAGAAATGATAGGTTAATTTCGGGAGCGTGGAGCCGCCACAACGTGACGGCACGCTTAGCTGTAGTTTATCTTGATAGTCTTCTGCCTAACCGCGTAAGGCCTCGGCCGGCTTTTCGCTTGGCCGATTTTGCGCCTTTTCGGATTTTGCTTTTTACTTTTCTTGCTTTTGCCCTTCGTACAGTTTTACGTTTCGATTTTGATTTCGGCATGGATTGAGTGAAGTTGATTTCGTTTAATAAGTGTTAATGATAACGCGCAAACTTCACTTTTTCATAAGATCGTAGTCAATGTATATCCAAACTACGCTAGCCACGAAAATTATTATGCCCGCGATCAGCCACGGAGCGTAAGTGTAGCTCTCTCCAACCAAAAGCCAGAAAATGTCTGCTAGAATAATTACTACGCCCATTCCTATTGCAAGATAGGATTTCGCTTTACTCATACAAAATCATACATGGATAGCTATCTGCAGCTTAAATGCCTTCCCCATCCCTTCACGGTACGATCAGAAACGTTAGCAATGGCTTACGGTCATCAGGGGTTAAAGGTTAATACTTCAAGAATCGGTGACTCGACAGCCATGCCCGCTTTAGGATTACCAGACATCCTCAGTCTCGTGCAAACGATCGCGATCATTGCTATATTGATTATGACGCTATATTTTTCAAGACAGCAGATGCGAAGCCTAACAGTCGACATGGAGACAAGGGTTCTGAACGACCTGGATGAGAAAGTGCATCGGCTCATTGAGATCTTTATTGACAGTCCGCAGATGATAAAAATCATGTACAATGTCCCATCGGATCTAAGTCCAGAGCTGATCCATCCTTCAGAGAATTCGTAAATAAAGAGCTCATCGGATCGCACACATCGAACTAACCCCGCTCAATGGTTTCCTGAACATCGATACCCGGGAAGAGATAATCACGTTCTTCAATCAGCATTAATCCCGTCTCAGGTGAAAATGGGATTTTCACTCATAAATACTCATAAACCTCGTACGAGCAGCTGCCGCAACAGTGTGGTCTGCTAAGTGGAGGTTTTTCTGTTTCTCTCTCTACGAAATGTTGTCCAGACACCTACGGCTATGATTGCGATGATTACAGCGATCGTTGCATATAGTCCCGTATAGTCGGTTCTCCAGGTTGCTACAACGCTCATCGGACCATTCATCAGAACCGTTGTAGATTGGGTTGACGATTGTATGGATCCCTGCCAGCCGTTGAAGACAATGTTCACTCCAAAACTTGGCGAGGCAGGCGTGGTCACGGAGAGTTGCGCGTTACTGCCAGCATTATACCAACCCTGGCCGGAAGTTACTCCCTGTGGGGATTGGACGGTTAGGTAGTATTGTTGCGTATATTGAGCGACCGCAGTATGCGCGGCATCCATCATTAGGCTCAACGAGGAACCCGTTTGATTAGTAGCCCCATCCACGTTCCATCCGTTGAAGGCAAGCCTCGATCCAGAGGTTTCATTAATTGTCTGATCGGGAATTATGAGCGTGGCTGCGTTTCCTGCATTATACCATCCGTTGCCTCCTAGAGGTGTAGGAGCGTTCGATGGTTGCGCTGTGACTGATAGGTAATATTGCAATTGGTAGACGGCCGTGATGATTTTCGGACTATTCATGGTTATCGTTACGCTCGTTCCGTTTCCTGAGTAGTCGCCGCTCCAATGCGAAAATGCATATCGCGTGTTCTGAGAAATTTGAATAATTGTTTTGTTAGTTGAAACTGTCGCTGTACTGCCGGAAGAATAGGATCCTTCACCATTAACGAGGCCTGAGAGACTTGACGGGTCAGCATTAATGGTAAGTTGGTATTGTGTTGGCTGGAAGCTGGATTCTGGATAGTAACATTGGTTAGTGTACGCATAACAGTTTGGTGAGAAGTAATAGGCGTAGGCCCACCACGGATAATATGAAACGATTGGAGTGTACGGATAATATTGGTAATAGTACGGGTAGTAGTAGCCGTTCCAAGAATTATATCCGCCATTCGTGTAGGCATACGTTTTGTCTACGTGCGCGGAAACTAGCGTAAATGCAATCGTCAAAAGGAATACTGATACTGCGACCTTTGACACTAACGAACGTCGCATTTTTGCGTCCCAGAAAATCGCGGGTGACAGCACGTATTTGGGGTTTGCTGTTGGTTCACGCCAAATATCCGTGCATTCGGAAAGAATAATGGGATTTGAGTGAGTTCTGATATGTGTTGGGATTGGGACGACCGTTTTTATGTAAGCTAATGTGCCAGAAGAGTGTAGGTTGAGGCTTTGAAAAAGCGGTACCAATTGGCTTTTCTTTTGCTAGTCGTTTCGACGATTGCACTATCTCAAAATGTTTCAGCTCTACATTCCCTTTCACCCGCTCAAGCTGGAGTGACGGTAACTATTTACGTTGCCACAACCTCGACTAGTTTCACTCCCACTACGGCTTCTCAGACTGTAACTGTTCATCCTGTTATCGTCACAACAACGGTTACAACAACCGCTATCACCTACGCACCTACGACCGTGACTTCAAACATTACAGTCACCGAACCATAGACGCTACTTGCAGTTCCTGAAGAAGTTCGTTTACACAAAGTATCAACAGACAGAATTCGAGCTCGTCTTTCTCTGGTCACGACTCTGACTAGCGTAAGTAAGTTGTGCCGGAGAGTACTCTCCAGCGTTAGTCACATAACTTCGTATTTTTGACGCGGTACTGCTCGTAGACTGTAGTGTCCGAGTTTGTTGTTTATGGTTAGGCTTTCTCGGGTACTTGTTGTACTTGTTGGACTTGTTGTGGTGGTGGGTTTTCTCGTCGGTTTCTGGTTGTGAAGAGTAGGGCTAGTGCTGCGACTACGATTATGAGTATGATGGC
>DASQZS010000344.1:0-6221 GCA_035638535.1 Candidatus Acidiferrum sp. | reverse complement strand
CTATTACTGGGTTCTAAACATAGAATATCACATAATCGACGAATTGGAGCGACCGCGTGAAATTGCAACCTTTCAAATCGATATAGGCAATGCTAAACGTTTCGGGATTTCGTTCGTCGACGAAGATGGACAACACAAATATCCGGCGATAATTCACACCGCCGTCATTGGATCAATTGAACGATATTTGTTCACAGTCTTCGATCAGTGCGCCCGTGTCGAGAGAAGCGGCCAAAAACCTGCTCTGCCGTTATGGCTATCACCAACTCAGATACGTCTGATCCCCATAAAACCTGACTTCACCAACTTCGCATTGAACATCGCTTCTGAGTTAGCCAAATCACAAGTGCGGGCCGATGTAGACGATCGAAACGAAAGCCTTGACAAACGCATCCGAGAAGCAGAACTGAACTGGGTACCATACATAATTGTCATCGGGCAAAGGGAAGTGACGACCAACAAGTATTCGATCAGAAGACGCCATGACAATGCAAAATATGAAGCAACGATCTCGGATCTGAAAACAGAAATCATCGCCTCGGCGAGCGGCTATCCTAATATGCCGCTCAAATTGCCGACATTAATCAGCAAGAGACCGGGATACAAGCAACTCTAGGAAGACAAAACGGTTAAAGGTTTATATGTTCACCGACGGTTAACCGAAAACTTGTGAGCAAAGATTGAGCAAAGATCAAGGCTATGGTTTCGCAATCTTCCTCGTCTCGATCATCATTGCAATAATTTACTTGGTAATGTTCTTCTCGCCTTGGATTCCAGGACTGCAGACAACACATTGGTATGCGCTGGCAGTAGGTATACCGGTGCTGCTTTTCGTTTTGCTCGTTCTCGTTATATCTGGATGGATTGGTTGGACTATGTTAACCACTCCGCCACCAGCACCGCTTGAGCCTGAACCGGCTACAGCAGAACCAAGCACAGACAAGGACACGCCTGCAACTACTAATACTACGAAGACGAGAAAGAAGAAGTAGTAGTGTCGCTGAGCGACGCTACTGCGCCAGTGTATTGTCTCTCTCAAACCAGTCTTAGATTACGCTTTCTTTCGGATAGACCTCTATGCCCTTATCCGTAATTCTGTAGGGTCGAGGCTGCCTATCGATCTGTGTTTCTCGCATCTTCTCTACCTGAATAGTACGCTCCATCGTTCTGCCCGCTGCAATCGTTTGCATTATTATGACACCATGCGCGAGGAATTCCTCTAATTGTAATGTTCGGCCTCTGATACCTACCCGGCGGAGCTCCGAAGCTATCACACAAGTCGCTCCGGTTTCAGACAACGCTTCCACGAGATCCAATAACGCCTTTCGCCTCTGGCTATCCTCGGCGTATTGTGCCAATAACAGAGAGATCGGGTCAACCACAATGCGACTCGCGCGTGTTTTCTTCACAGTACTCCTGACTACTTCCAGTAAGCTGATTAACGAAAAATCCTGCTTTCCGATCGTTAGGTTCCCCACTTTTACTTCGCCTGGGATTGCGCGTATTGGCGACGCGTCAACGAACGCGAATTTGCCTTCCTTTTCTGCGGATGCAAAGTCCCATCCGAACGTCTTCATCTCACGCATGTAGTGAGCTTTACCTTCCTCCATGCTGACGAAGATCCCATTTTCACCATATTTCAAATAACCGTTAAGCAAAAACTGAGAACATAATATGGTCTTCCCGGCACCCGGCTCACCAAGCACTAGGATGACTCGCTCTCGTGGGAAACCTCCACCTATAATCTCATCGAGTCCCGGCACTCCGGTTGCTGTTCTTGCAGTGCTCAAGCTAATTCAACTTAAACGGAGGGACGTGCTGAAATAAATGATTTGGGGGTACGTGTCCGTTTGCTTCGCTTAGTCTTTTGCGCTAAAAATTTAGGAGAAACCTATCTTACTCACTGCCGGGTGTCTTGCCATGTCTGAACTTTCCAGTGAAAGAATACGAGACGCGTTGACGACGCAGACATTCGGCCGGCAATTGGTCGTCGTAGACGAATGCGCTTCCACTTTCGATATTGCGGAGCAATTCGCTCTCAGCGGTGCTCCTAGTGGGTTGACGATTATTGCAACTCAACAGTCGAACGGGCGTGGACGTTTTGGCAGAAGCTGGCTCTCTCCTTCTGGAGGGCTCTGGATGACGATCCTTTTGCGTAATCCCGAATTCTCAGCAGCCGCCAGCGGAATTCCTCTACTGGGCGCATTGTCCATCGCCCGAACAATCAACGCTACGTTCGGGATTCGGAGCCGTGTGAGGTGGCCTAACGACGTGGTGATCCGCTCTGACAAGGTTGGAGGGGTCCTTGCTGAAAGTAGATTCGAAGGGAACGAATACGCGTTCAGTTTGCTTGGCATTGGGGTTAACGTGAACTTTCAACCTTCGCTCATAGAAATTACCAACAAAAAATCTACAACGATACTGAACGAATTGAAACATCCAGTAGATATCAACGCGTTAGCTTCCGCTTCGCTGAAGGAAATTGAAGGCATATTCGATCTTGCTGCTCAAAACCAAATAAATCCCATATTGAAGCTCTTGGGAGCAACGGATTATTCATGTGGTCGAAGGGTAAGGGTGGTCATGCCGGGTCGAAATGTCGAAGGCATCTTTCAAAAATACCGTTCTTTAACGGAGGTTGAGATTGATACGGATGGTGAATATGTAATCATCGAAACTGGAACAGCAATGGCTGTTGAATACACAGTCTAGGTGCCACAACAACTAAAAGGAATGAAATCTGAACGTACGAACCGCAGTGGACCGCAGCGAATCGTAGTTGAAAGCATTGATGGAACCCGATCCTGCATTTACAAAGAAGATTGAACATCTGCGGGAGCTCCGCGAGAAGTCTCTTCTCGGGGGAGGAAGAACTAAAATTGATTCACAACACGCCAAGGGCAAGCTTACGGCACGTGAGAGACTCGAACTCCTCCTGGACGATGATAGTTTCGTTGAGACTGACCGTTTCGTTGTCTCCCAATTGGAAGACTCTGGGATCTTAGGCGACGGTGTAGTGACTGGACACGGCACTATAGACGGACGTCTGGTCTACGTCTTCGCCCACGATTTCACAGTATTCGGAGGATCCCTTGGAGAGGAGTTCGCTAGGAAGGTCTGTAAGATAATGGACAGCGCAATGAAGGTTGGTGCACCCATAATTGGACTCAATGATTCTGGTGGAGCACGTATTCAGGAAGGGGTTGTCAGCTTAGGTGGGTACGCCGAGGTGTTTTACAGGAATGTTCTCGCGAGCGGTGTAGTTCCTCAAATATCCGCCATAATGGGGCCATGCGCTGGAGGGGCGGTCTATTCACCTGCTCTTACTGACTTTGTGATAATGGTTGACAAGACAAGTTACATGTTCGTAACCGGTCCAGATGTTGTAAAGTCTGCCCTAAACGAAGAAGTGACCTCTGAAGATCTGGGCGGAGCCGCAGTTCACAACCAGAAATCCGGGGTATCTCACTTTTTTGCTACTAACGAACAGACTGCGATCCAATTAATCCGAGGGCTACTCTCGTATCTGCCGCAAAATAATCTGGAAGACCCCCCGCTAATTCGAACTGGAGATGACCCTAATCGCAAAGATCACGAACTAACGTCGATAGTACCCTCCGATCCGGACAAGCCGTACGACATGAAAGAGATTCTAAATCACGTTCTCGATCGCGGAACCTTCTTGGAGGTTCAAGCGGAGTGGGCTGCGAACATCATTATAGGCTTCGGGCGACTCGATGGGCATAGTGTGGGAATAGTTGCCAATCAACCGAAAGTTTACGCGGGAACTCTCGATAACAACTCATCAATCAAAGCTGCCCGGTTCATAAGATTCTGTGACGCTTTTAATATTCCAATCATAACGTTCGTAGATGTCCCAGGTTTTCTTCCCGGCAAAGATCAAGAGCATTCTGGCATCATAAGGAACGGAGCTAAACTTCTCTATTCATACTGTGAAGCTACCGTTCCGAAAATTACGGTCATCATCAGAAAAGCGTATGGCGGTGCCTATGATGTCCTTGGGAGTAAACATATTCGCGCTGACTATAATTTCGCATGGCCGACAGCAGAAATCGCAGTCATGGGACCCGAGGGAGCAATCAAGATCATTTACAGAAAAGAACTTGCACAAGCGAACGACGAGACAACTGCTCAAAAATTCCTCGAAGTATATCGTGAAAAATTCGCTAATCCATACGTCGCCGCAAGTCGCGGATACATCGACGACGTCATTGAACCTCAAGAAACTCGGCCAAGACTTATCAGAGCGCTCGAAGTCTCGTTAGAAAAACGCGAATTCACACCACCCAAAAAGCACGGTAACGTCCAACTGTAACCTGACCAATTCTGGAAGAAGTCCCCAGTTGGGGTGCATCAAATGTGAAAACAAAATTACTAATTGCAAATAGAGGCGAAATTGCACTCAGAATCATCAGGACATGCCGTAAGCTAGGGATACGAACAGTCGCAGTCTACTCCGATGTCGATCAAGAATCATTACCGGTGGCTTACGCTGACGAAAAATATCCACTCCATGGCAATACGCCAAGCGAAACTTATCTCAGCATCTCAAAAATAGTCGAAGCGGCCACTGAGACAAAATGCGATGGCGTGCATCCAGGTTACGGCTTTCTATCAGAAGATTCGGCATTCGTTAAGGCCTGTAAAGAAGCGAACCTTGTCTTCGTAGGTCCGACGGCTGAGGCAATCTCGAAAGTCGGAAACAAACTTGACGCACGCAAAACTATGCACGCCGCCGGGGTTCCACTCATCCCAGGCACTGATGAGCCCGTCAAAGATGAGAGCGAAGCTGTCGAATTTGCTAAGAAAACGGGATATCCGGTGATTCTCAAAGCGGTATATGGAGGCGGTGGCAGAGGCATGCGTATCGCCAAGACCGACGACGAAGTACGCCGATTCTACCGCGTTACAAAACTCGAAGCCGCTTCCTCATTTGGAAGGGATTTGCTATATGTCGAAAAGAGGTTGACGAGTCCAAGACACGTTGAAATCCAGGCACTAGCAGATTCGGGCAAGGTGATAACACTAGGCGAACGCGAATGCAGCATACAGCGTCGATACCAGAAGCTTGTCGAAGAAGCACCGTCGGCTGCGGTAACCGAAGAGTTACGCAAACAATTGAACGACGCGACGAAGAAGGGGTTGGGCGCCGCAGGATATACTAACGCGGGCACGGTTGAGTTCCTTATCGATCAGCAGAACAAGTTCTACTTTCTAGAAGTGAACAAACGCATTCAGGTCGAACATGTTGTTACAGAACTTACAACAGGCATAGACATCGTGGAGGAACAACTACGAATCGCTTTCGAATCAAAACTGAATCTATCGCAGAACGAAGTTCACGTCAATGGTTGGGCAATCAACTTGCGAATAAACGCTGAAGATCCAAGAAGAGATTTCACTCCTTCCCCTGGGACAGTCATCCAATTTCACGCTCCAAGCGGACCGGGCATTCGCGTTGATTCCCATTTGTACTCCGGATACTTGATTCCAGAGTACTATGATTCACTCATTGCTAAACTATCTGTTTGGGGAAGAGATAGAACCGAAGCAATGCGGCGTATGCAGAACGCATTGGAAGAGATAGAGATACTCGGCGTTCCAACAACGATCCCACTTTATCGTGCGTTACTTCGTGACAGAGCGTTTGTGAACGGACAGTTCGACACCACATACCTGAATACCTTCGTCGTTAACCTGAACTCAGAGTTGCTTGACTTAGAAGTATACGCCGCCGCCATTGCGGCAGCTATGCGTTCAACAAATCTGCCACTTAGACATCGTCTGCAACAGAGATTTCATCGCTCGCATTGGAAAACATCAGCTCGAACGAGCAATCACCGAAGAGGCATCTAAATTGACCAATTATAGAGTCCAAGTAAACGGCAAGATTTACCAGGCTACCGTAGATCAAACGGGTAAACGAAAGTTCCTCGTCTCAATTGAAAACGAAACGTTCGAATGCCACTCCTTCCGGTCGGGTGAGATTATCTCGTGGAGCGTTCATCGTGGGGAGAAGACTCTGCACGCAAGCGCGAGGTCGCTTAACTTTGACCGGGTTGATGTTTGGCTCGCTGGAACTCCATTTCAGGCGTTCGTTCACGCTCCTAGTCCGGGACATTATCGATTGATTGACACAGCAGGAAAAAACGCTTCTGGCGAGATTCGTGCAGCTATGCCTGGACGCATTACTAGCGTTC
>DASQZS010000343.1:0-2714 GCA_035638535.1 Candidatus Acidiferrum sp. | reverse complement strand
GTGGTTGGCGGAATACTCGGCATGCTAGGCAGATAGAAACACCAACACCCATCCAAACACCAACACCCATCCACTTTCCTTCCATGTACATTACACTACGTATCAGACGCCTACCAAGATTACAATTCACTATCCAGCTCTCGAAACAACGGAGCTGGGTAGCGGTTTCTCAGGTCGATAATTCCAGTGCGAAGGTATGAGTATCTGTGTTCTAGTTGAGAGTTTAGAGGTCTTCAGGTCTCAAAGTTTTCCTGCCGTTTGCTTTGGCTCTTGCAACTGCCTTTGCTAATTCCTCAGCAATGTGTTTGTCCAAGGCCGTGAAGAAATCGCCGGAAGCCCTCATACCTTTCAAGCGAGTTCGAACTGCTGATTTTACGACTAATGCCATTTCATCTTACTCCTGATCTTATGAAAATAAGAGAAGACGTTGTATAAATGCCATTTGACAGTTTTGTTTGAAACTTCAGCAAGGAATCGGTGGGATGTTGATACGCATCCTAAAGAGATAGCTGAGAAGTTTACGGAATCCTCTATGCCGCTAGGTGCGAGTCTAGTGGAGCGCGCACACACTAGGCAATCATTCTGCTCTCTATAAGTCGTCTGAGCTTTGAATCAAGCCCTTCTCTTCTATCACTAAATCTAACTACGTCTACAGTTCTATCTGATGCTTTCACAGAGAAGCCATCACCTTTGTTTAGAGAACCAATCAGTATTCCATCGTAAGCTAATTTTCCACCTCCTTGAACAATCTCGATATGAAACTCCTCGCTTCGGCTCAGGATGATGGAGTTGTTGTAAATGCCATCCGGAGCGATCGGCGTTATGCAGAAAACATCAGGATCCAATATTATTGGTCCGCCAAGAGATCTGTTATATGCTGTTGAACCGATGCTTCCGGTTATTACTATACCATTTCCGCGCATTACAAATGGGAAAAGGTCTTCTCGCGTCTCGTTCTTTATTCTGTACATTCTGTAATGCACTTCTTCTGGAGGAACATAATCCAGAGAAGCCTCGTTAATTGCATGATAGTGATGGCCGTCATGAATTATCTCGATTTTCCTGCCTATCGCTTCAATATCGTAGTTACCTTCCTTCAATCTCTCGGCAACAAAATCAACGTCATCAATATTCAAATCGGCGAAGAAACCAGTGCTGCCTTTTTCATTGCTTCGAATCGGAAGAACCGGCCCGCCAAAACTTCTGGCAGCATCAACAAAAGTTCCATCTCCACCCACTGCAATACATAATTCAGCATCTCTGTCGACAACCTCGAATTCTTTGTATAACCTCCCAAGTTCCTTGTAGTCTCGTTTCTTGGTAATCTTAATTCGCATACCAACACCCAGCAATCATTCTTTTAGATTAGACAAGAGAGAGAATTAACGTGGGATTTATTCATTAAATGAGTGATGATCCATCGTCCGTCATGATGGTTGTTGGATTACGCACAAGTTCGATAATCAGATGAAGTCAGGCTGAGGTTTGGATTGTAGTATGGATCTCCCTCGCGGAGGAGGGTGCCCCATCGTTCTGTGAAGAGCTTTCGATCGTTCAAATGGTGAATATAAGTTCCGCTCGCCTTCCTACTTGCACCCTCGTAGTGTTTCAGAACCGCGTATGGCGTATATACGATTTGATAACCAAGTTGGATTGCGCGGAGACAGAAATCGACGTCGCCGAGATCTACTTCGATTTTTTCATCGAATCCGTTCAGAATTTGAAATATGTGACGCCTCACCATCATGCAAGCCGCAGTGACGGCTGAGCAGTTGCGAATTACATCTGACAGGCCAAGATATCCTGGTTTACTGGCGGGCTGCTTATAGAACGCATGCCAAGCCAAGCTTCCCAACCCTACTATTACTCCAGCATGCTGTATTTTTCCATCTGGAAAAATTAGTTTAGACCCAACAATCGCGACAGACTCTCGCTGACTGTGTTCTAGCATGGCCTCGATCCAATCCTCTTTGACAACTTCAGTGTCATTGTTTAGCAGCAATAGATGATATCCTCTTGCATGCTCCGCAGCCAGATTGATGATCCGTGAGTAATTGAATGATCCATGAAACTTGAGGACGATATAGCCTGGAAGTGTTTTGATGTGGTTTAGGTAATCTACAGCTTCGGGGTTATCGCTGTCATGGTCAACTACAATGATTTCATAGTTACGATAAGTAGACTTGGACTCGATGCTTGTCAAGCAGCGGCGTAAGAGTTCACATTGGTTCTTCGTTGGGATAATGATAGTTACGAGCGGAGAACCAATTCTATATCGAACTCTATAGAGATCTGCGTAGACACCATCCTCAACATCTCCCTGTATGCCACGACGCTCTATGGCGTCAAGAATGGCAAGTTTACCCGCCGGCATAGCATAGGGCTTGTAGCGTATGGAAGCTGCTGATCCTGGAACTTTCCGCCAGCTATACAGTTGCTTAGAGATGTGGAATATTCGGTTCGTCTGCTCAGTCACGCGTAGGAGTATATCATAATCTTGACTTCCTTCGAAGCCTTCACGAAAGCCCCCGATTTCCTCTAACAAACTCTTCCTAATCACGGGGTGTCCGAGATAATTCATCGACAGGAAAAGGTCCGGAGACCAGTCAGGTTTGAAGAATGGTTCAATTCTTCCCTGCGAATCCATTTTATCATCATCAAAGTAAATTAGATCTTCATCAGGATGATCATTCAGAACCTTAACAACCTCAAAC
>DASQZS010000342.1:0-5377 GCA_035638535.1 Candidatus Acidiferrum sp. | reverse complement strand
AATAGAATCCAGTTAGCAGATACGGTACATACTGGAGTGGGTTAACCGTCTGCTGGCTTTCGTTCATTAATTGCTGATTAGTGCTGAAGTATTTCGCTAAGAGGGTGTTCCATTCGGGTGAATCCTTGAATTCCTTTAGGGCGGTGTTTAACGCGTTGAGCAGTTGAGTATTTCCTTTCCTCACGGCGAATCCATATTGTTCCCCTGTTTTAATTATAGCCGATTCCACTACTGGATACTGGCTTGTGAATGCTGCAGCAACAGGGCTGTCAACTAGAACCGCGTCCACTCTTCCGTTCACAAGATCGAGCACCGCGTATAGGAAGGTGTCGTGTTCTTTGATCGGTCCGAGAGAGACACTATACTCCTGAGCCAAGTAGTCTCCCGTCGTTCCGGTTTGCACACCAATCGTCTTACCTGCAAGATCTGACATGTTTTGCGGGTTGAATTCACCCCCCTTTCGTACCAGTATGGCTTGATCGGCCTCCCAGTATGGGAGCGTGAAGTCGACTTGCTGTTGCCGGTCAGATGTAATAGTCATGGCTGCTGCGATTACACCGATCTGCCCTTCTTGTAGAGCGAGTATCAGGCTGTCAAATGGCATATCATTAACTGTGATGCCACTATATCCAGCCCTGATTGCAACCGCATTAATGGCATCAATGTCGAAGCCAGTAACAGTGTTGTTTGCAACATACTCGAAAGGTGGAAAGGGAGTATTGGTGCCAACTTCGAGCATTTTCCCAGGTGGCTGAGTTGACTGTGCATAGTGATAATATCCTGTCGCAACCGCGAGTATCAAAATCGCGACGACGCCGAACAGGTGACGCGTCCTCAAACCTCAGGACATCTCACGGTTGAACCTATGGGTTACAAACGTCAAAATCGACTTATAGATTACTTTACTTTTCGCAGTTGGCGTTCTAGATCTGCAACACATTTTTCCAGCTTGACGATTCTCTGCGCGGTTTTCTCAGATTCTAGATCAATGTTAGCACTCACTTTTCTAGCGTGTTGATCCACCTTCGTCGCAAATGCTTTGGCAGCCTGCTCTTGTCTCCGTTCGATTTGGTCGAAACGGTCACGCAGTTCCTTGAGTTTACCCATGGTTGATCACATTCTTATTATCCAATGCAAGCGCGGGCAGATCAGTCAAACTATGATCCTCGAATAGAATCGTATGCGCTGAGGCTCATATTATCAGTTCCGTTCGCAATGTATCACAAAGGATCACAAAGCGGACTCAAGTCTTAATGTGCACAACGTACACGTGAGAACCAGTGACGGGTTTGAATGAGAAGCTTATCGTGATTGCGCTCGGAGGAAACGCGCTCCTACAACGAGGCCAGAAAGGCACATTTGAGGAACAGTATGGTAACGTAAAGAAAGCTGTCAGCGAAATTGCTGACTTAATTCAGCGAGATTACAAGGTCGTAATGACTCATGGCAACGGACCTCAGGTTGGCGACACATTACTCAGGCATGAAGCAGCGAAGAACATCGTTCCACCCCTTCCACTAGACGCTTGCGGAGCTGAAACACAGGGCTTCATCGGATATATGATTCAGCAGGCACTCAGAAACGAGTTGAAGTCACGTGGAGTCGACAAATACGTAGTCACCGTCATCTCACGAACGGTCGTTGACAAACACGATAAGGCCTTTGAAAGACCTACCAAACCCATCGGCCCATTCTACTCAAAAGAAGACGCTGACAAAATTAAACAGCAGCACCCAGACCTAACCATTAAGGAAGATGCGGGAAGAGGCTACCGCCGAATAGTCCCATCACCAGACCCTAAAATAATCGCTGAACGAAACGCGATCCGAGCTCTCGTAGATGCAGGATTCATCGTTGTAGCTTGCGGTGGAGGCGGGATACCAATAATTGAAGAAGAGTCTCTAGCCGTAGGTGTTGAGGCGGTCGTCGACAAAGACCTAGGAGGTCAGAAACTAGCCACGCTGATAGGCGCACACGTATACATTATCCTAACTGATGTCGAGAACGCATATCTCAACTACGGAACACCCGACCAAGAAAAAATTGGTGAAATCACTTCAGGAAAATTAAGGAATCACTTGGATGAAGGGCACTTCAAAGAAGGCAGCATGGCACCAAAAGTTGAAGCAGCCATCAGATTCGTTGAGAGCGGCGGCGAACGAACAATCATTTCGAAACTTGGAAAACTTGTAGAAGCCCTCGATGGCAAAACTGGCACTCAGGTCGTAGCACCGAAAGCTTGATTCAATTTTGAATGACCATGCAGATGTTGGCTTCGCGCTTCGACGACTGTTTTTTGTCGTGCCCACGTGAACTTCTTTCACGCGGGGATTGAATTCGTAGAATGCTGCGATAGTTGGACAGCAGCTGATGTGCGTCGTTGGCTGTCAAATATGTAGTACTGTTTATGTTAACTCCATTTGTACCGCGCAGAATTTTTCAGAAGCTGGTTGAGAATACGTTGTGAGTCTGAGCTCGGGTCGAAGTTCTGAATAGACTTCGTCAGGGTACCGGAAATTTGATCGGATAGGCCAGGTTGAGGTGGTACATTTATTGGGATTCCGCTTTCGATTAAAATTATTGTTGGTGATGTACTGACTTCTCCTGGGCTTACTGATACTGATAATTGTTGAGAGAAGTGTCCTTCGTTATGAATCCATTCCGTAATCGTCATCTGATATAGGCCAGGATCAAGGTATCCATCAAAAAATCCGTCCCAAGTATACCAATAATACTGGTATGAAGATGAGTTTTGAGTGAACTCAAGCGTGATCCAACTAGCTTCACGATCTTGATTGACCCAGTTCATAGCCAACACCGTTCCCTCCACTAAGCCCCTCTGATCCAATTCAAAGATCGCAGACGCCTCACCGCCCTGCCACACATTCGAAACAACCTCCCACCCATTCTGCGCGAACGGGCCAAGATGATTATACGGGAAGAAATATGGTGATTCACCTTGAAGCAGGCCCGGTACAGGCGGATAGAAAACGTCTGGTTGATACCAGTTTACAACATCAACCATAACCGACCAATCCCCAGCATATGCGCCTGCGTGCATTGAGTTGCCCCAAACACCGCGATCAAAGGAGAAGAGTGTGTTGATTGCAATGTTCGAGACTCCCGGATCCGTGTACCTAAACATCCCCGCGAGGTCCTTGTACGTAAGATCCTTTGTTCGGCTTGGCACGCCCGACGGAATCACCTGTTCGGTTGCAGGATCGATAAGCGACTTTCCGTCGGCGAAGAATCCAACACGGAATGGTCCCGGAGGGTTGGGAGGAGCGATGATTGGTCCACCCAGAGTTCCGTCAGAAAATAATGTCGTAGCAGCGATAAGAGTGTCTTCCGCATCGTAAATTCTAATTCGGACTGAAGAATTATACGGCAGCCCAGTAATTATTTTTTGATCCTTGAATATCATGTCCAACGTAAAATTGACTCCTACGATCACCTGGACCCTTATGTCAGCAATCGAGCCCAACCACGAAACTGCAAACAGATCATTTCCCACGTCACCGGGAGCCGCTACGTTGTCTTGCACGTAACCGTAAGTCCAGCCGACCGCGGAATATGTTCCCGGGTAGATAGCAATATTGGACCTAAATGGTGTTGAAGAATCCAGAGGGAACCGGTACAGCGTTGAATTCCACAAGAAGCCAACATTGAATATTTGGTTTGTGAAAATCTGCGTGAACTGGAAAAGTACTCCCTGCGCCGGGTCTGTGGAAACAATGCTTGGAACATCCGGCCCGTACCTGTCGATTGAAGCCGATCCGTTCGTTATCATATAACTACATGCGAAACAATTGGCTCCGGGCCATCCCGCATATGGCAGAGTGTTGAAGTTGGAGTTCTGCAGAGGCTGCACCCAATCGATGCCCATCTGGTCCAGGTGTGGTTGCGTCTGATCCCAAAAGTATATCACGTCCTGGTATCGTTGCGAAGGAAAATCGTAAACGAGAACACTTACCGGAGCCCCATTCCATATCCAATTTGAATCGATCGGAGGTTCTTCCCAATCAATAGAGTCCAACGTAACGTTAACTCCTCCACCTCGATACATATGCGTACTAACCTGCACAATTCCACCACTCCCTATTGAGAGGGTTATTGTGACGGGTTGATCTAGCATATCAAAAGTTGTGGCAGGAGACAGAGCTTGTATATAGCCACGCATGTAAACATGAATCGTGTAACTGTCTGTAGGCAAACCATAATCGAAGAAGGGAAGCCCTCGATACCTATCAAGAGAATATTTAATGAACTCACGTGGATCAGAAAGGCTAGGAACCGAGGAAGGCAAGATTGGTCCGGCCATCCCAAACCCATTGAGCGATATCGTCGCTTGCGTTTCGTTCGCGTAGACCTGCGTGAAATTGAACGCGGCAAAAGTGCTGTCTGCTTGACTGTATGCTTCGGCAATCAAGAACCGAGCCGGATCGGGACCTCTAACCGCTCCATCAACGAGCGTACCTGGAAAATCATGAAAGTGTACAGTGACATTTATGCTACCTGACTCAAATAGGTCAATGGGTACTGTGATATCTTGTGGTCCCGCGTCGGAAACGACGAACGGATAATCAATGAACTGCCCACCAGTAACATCCGTCTGCACGTAGCCATTCACAAAGACGCGAATATAATACTGCCCAGGGCTAAGACCGTTCGTCCAAGTCGCAAATACCTGCGGCACCATTCCCGATAACTTCGTTGGAACACCATACACACTTTCGGATCCGAATTGAAAGAAAAATTCTGAATTAGAGGAACCAAGTCCGTCCGCTGAATTAGGTGATCCATTCGGGTCAACCCACCAGCTCTCAGCAGGTCCAACGCCGTTGAAGAGTCCAAAAGGATCTTTCGGATTGCTAGGAGGAGGTGGAGTAAGCGTGTAATACCCAACCGGTCCTTCCCATGGGAAGGCTACCTGTTTAGGCGAACCCAGTAGACCGTTGCCCGAACAAGAGAATTCGTTACCTCTCACATCACCAGGACAGAACTCTGTGTTGCCGTTTGCGTAAGATGTGAAGGGGGCGTCTGTTAGATTAGTCGGTGAAAATGACTGCACGTTCTGTGGATCATTGTAACCAGGACCATAACTATCGAAAATTACTACCTGTATTGGACGTTCTCCGGCCCAAGGATCTTCTCCAAAATTTTCTTTAGAATAAACTGTACCGCGAAGCTCCGGTCCTACCTTGAGGTAAAGATCGGTATGGAGCGATTGACCGCGTAGGATGTGCACGTTCCCAGCTACCTTCTGCTCAGGATACCCAGCTGCGGAAGCATAGATGTCGTATATTCCCGGGGCGATTCCTTCCACTTCATAGTGACCTTGGTTGGTAGCGTTGAAGTATCCTCGAGCCTCCACCGC
>DASQZS010000341.1:0-3042 GCA_035638535.1 Candidatus Acidiferrum sp. | reverse complement strand
TAGTGCCTTGTATAGCGAGCCAGGGGTGTGTGCGGCGCCGAAAACGATTGAAGTTTTGTCGCTACCGGTAGGTGGGCTGTCAGTGTGCCCTATTACGAAGAATCTTGTGTAATTCTCTGGGTTATCTTCAATGTTCTTTTTCAAAACGATTAGACCGTAAAGTTCGCCAGCCCGTTCGCTGGCGATGGCTGCTGCATCAGAGATCTTTTTTTCCTGAATCATTTTAGCACTTCCAGCCGTATCGTATGCTGGAATTGCTTCAGCTTTCAAACTCCGTAGAAATGTTGCGCATTGAGCTAGCGCTTGGGGATGTGAATAAATCATGCGCAGGTTTTCTAGCTTCGTTCTCGGGATGGCAAGCAAGCAATGTACTATCCTTTGCTTGATTTCGCCGTTTATCTTCAGAGGAGAACTGAGTAGGAGGTCGTAGGTTTGATTGACAGTTCCTTCCAATGAGTTCTCAGCCGGCACTATTCCGTATTGAACTCGACCTTCTTGGACTGACTCGAAGACGTCTCGAATGCTTCTGCAAGGTACGGTTGATGCAGTTGGCCCAAAATGAGCGAATACCGCCTGTTCACTGTAGGCGCCATGTTCTCCCTGAAACGCAACGGATGTGTTCAATTTTTGTTTCCCAAACTGCTGGTGTGGTCTATGATTGACATTTTAGTGGCGATCGTGGTGATGACAAGTTTCAAATACCAAATCGTAGTATTATTTGTATGGCTCTGGGATCCCGGAATTCTCGGATGCAACTGTGGCGTTTTTCCAGAAATATTCAGGGAGTACGTGACGTTACGAATTTTCTTTTTGCGGAAGTCCTCGCTTCTCCGTCGCTGATTATACATTCAACGACGACGATTGTTCTCTCAGGTGCAGCGTTGTCTGTTCTTGCCGCCGCAAGGATAGCGTTCAGGAAGAGAGTTAGAAACGGCTTGGCTGAGCGTTAATCGGGAATCAGAAGCTAGAGAGAACTTCCTTGCTGAATCGCTTCAATTGCTCGATTTGATTCCATGCTACGAATCTTATTGAGAACGTATTGACACCTGCGGAAGCAAAGTTTTCTAGTCTCTCGATGCAGTCTTTTCGTTTTCCGTAGGCAACCCACTTATCAAGAATTCCAGATGGATCTTCTCTGTAATATTTCAAGAGAAAATCACTTGCTTCTGCGCCTGCTTTCGCTCGATCGTCATTCATGTTTACGTTATGGTATAGACACATGCCGAAGTTGTTTGTTTCACGGTGATGTTTGCGGACCGCTTCGAGAACTTTCTCAGCGTCTTCTTTGAATTCTTCCGGTTCAACCATTGTGGTCATCCATCCATCTGCATATTTGCCGACTCTGTCAAAGTTCTTCTCAATCTCGCCGGGTGGTCCTTCTAATTCTCCGGTTGATCGTGGGTTTGATGCTATCCAGATCGGGCATGGTTTTTGAACGGGTTTCGGGAGCATCGTAACGTCTTTGAATTTGTATTTTTGTCCGTTGTACGTCACGTCGTCTGATTCCCACAGTTTTCTCAGGATTTCAATTCCTTCTTCAATTCTCTCAACCTTTTCTTGTGGTGGGATTCCGAACGCGTCGTACTCGTTACGATAGATTTTTCCATGCTGGGTTGGAGTTCCCTGGCATATTGCTAACAGAGTTCGTCCTTCGGATATGACATCCAGAGTTGCCCACTGGTAAGCTAGGAGAATGGGGTGTCTTAACGGAAAACTTGCGAAGCATGCTGTGCCAAGCTTCACTTTTGTGGTCGCTCCGGCGGCTGCTGATAGTACCGCTATTGAATCAAGCCGAGGTTTCGCTAGTATACTGTCGCCAGCCCATACCGCGTCGTAACCGTATTCCTCGATAAGTTCGCTTAATTCCACGATATCCTTTCGTGCACTGGTTTTCGAGAACAGTATTCCTCTCGTTGGAAGGACGATTCCGAATTTCGGTTTCATTTACTTCGACAGCACACTTACTATCACTCTTTTAACAATTATCGCACTACTTCAAACCTTGAGTCCAATTCGAGTTCATAGAGAGGAGTATGTGGAGCATCCTCAGGACGCGAGATGACTAATTCTAAACGATAATGGGCAAGCTTTTTGGCATATCGTATTGTAAACTAGATCTGTTGAATGCGCTATGTTGGATAAACTGAAAGCGGGCCAATTCACTGCCGATTATATTCTGAGTAAAGCCAAAACACAGTATGAAAACGGCGAAGCCACGATCAAAATCAATGCGAAGAAGACAGCGCTTATCGTTATTGATATGATTGAAGAGTTCACGAAACCAAAGTTGACGCCCTGCTGGATTCCTGATGCAACGGCGCAGATACCAAAAATCAAAGAACTGTTGGATCTAAGTAGGAGCCTAGGTGTGCCGATTATCTATACTTGCTTTGAATTTCGTCCAGATTATTTGGATATGTCACCGGCTTGGCGAGAGGCATGGACTCCTCTAGACAAGTTCGATGATTACGAAGGGCCACTTCTTTTCCAGAAAGAAAGTATAGACCCCGCTCTAAGGCCCAACTATGATAGAGATATTGTGATAAAGAAACCCTGCTACGGGGCTTTCACGGGCACCGGACTGGACTATGTTTTAAAGAATCTCAAAATTGACACGGTGATCATATGTGGAACAATGACCAACTACTGCTGTGGCACAACTGCAAGAGAGGCACATGCACACGGCTACAAGGTCGTGTTCGGATCAGATATCAACGCTACCGATGATGCTGAACTCCAACAAGCTGAATTGAAAACTCTTCGTCGAGGTTTTGCTCTTGTGCTGACAAAGAATCAGATAGAAGAAGCTCTTCAAGGAAAAGGCTCGTACGCTGAGAAGGGGGGAGAAAGACCCGTGATTGCAGCAGACTAACTCCAAGCGTTCATCGGCAATTTAGTTAGAATCTCAGGTTTGCTATTCGTAACAATCACTTCGTTTTCCACCGAGACCGAATACTTACCTGACTTAACGTCTGGTTCGACACAGAATACCATATTTTTCTGCACGATTCCAGTACCACCCGGTAACAGGTAAGGAGTTTC
>DASQZS010000340.1:0-3503 GCA_035638535.1 Candidatus Acidiferrum sp. | reverse complement strand
AACTGCGGGTCAAATTCGAGTCGATCGCGACCACCGTATGCTGTAGCCTCCAAACGCATCGCTGGTTCTCCTTCATATGACCTTTCGAAACTCAACTCCAGGATTGCGGCGACGGCGTCGAGCACGCGCCCGCAGCTGCTTGTCCAAATATACTCGCCATTTTCCAGTTGTTGGAAAATTGCTTGTACTTCATCTCTTCCATGTGGAAATTGGGACGCGTGTGCCTCAAGCCATCGAACGATCGCAGGGTCGTTCCTTAGTATTCCCGCCACCATTCTCGCCGGGAACCTAGTCGCGAGGTCGCCGCCCACCATCGGTTGCTGTTCCAGATGCGCCGCTCTTGTGACCTCTTTCTCGTGGCAACATAAAATTTCTCCACCCCAAGCCCTTCCATCTGTCCCTAAACCAAATCCGTCGCAGACGATTCCAACGATCTCATTCACTCCATGCTCAGCCATTAAAGATCCTACGTGAGCGTGGTGATGCTGTATCCTGCGTAAGGGAACGCCAAATTTCTCTGAAAGAACTGATGCAATTTTGGTCGTCGTGAATTTCGGATGCAGATCACAAGCAACGACATCCGGCGTGAATCCTATCAGGTGACTGAGGTGACCTATGGCATCTTCGAGAAAGCGAGATGTTTCGATGGTTTCAGTGTCCCCAATGTGTTGGGTGAGAAAAGCATGACTACCTAGGATCATGCAAGCAGTGACGTTTAGTTCAGCGCCGAGTCCAATCGCTCGGATAGGGATGGGTTTAGGCAATGACACTGGTGCAGGCGCATAACCTCTGGAGCGCCTAATCAAGACCGGCGTTTGATCTAAGAATCGAAGGACTGAATCGTCAGCACGTTGTGCGATATCTCTGTCATGAACGAGGAAATAATCTACCGTCCCCGCTAACTTGTTAACCGCATCATTGTTGTCTGTGATTATGGGTTGGCTTGGGGCGTTGGCGCTTGTCATGACGAGCGCAGACAATGACGCATTATCGAAGATTAAGTAGTGCAACCCTGAATATGGGAGCATCACTCCTACAGTGTTCAACTCGGGAGATATTTGGGTAGAGAGTGAGAAAGGGTTCCGTTTGTGAAGAAGAACGATTGGTCGAATATAAGACCGCAGAATTTCCTGTTCATGATCGTTTATTTCTGCGAATTCCATTATCGCCGCCAGGTCCCGAGCCATAATTGCGAAAGGCTTTCGTCGCCGTTCCTTATTTCGTCTAAGTCGTTGTACGGGTTCATCATTGATAGCGGATGCCGAGAGGTGAAATCCGCCGTTCCCCTTGATTGCTAAGATTCTGCCCTCCGCCAAGAGTTTGCCTGCAAGCAAAATAGTGTCTGCACTCTCGATCGCTTTGCCATGATCATCCAGAAGTCTCACTCTCGGGCCGCAAGTTTGACAAGCGATCGTCTGGGCGTGAAAACGTCGATCTAGTGGATTGGTATATTCGAGATGGCAGTCGCTGCACATGGGGAATTGTCGCATTGTCGTGTTCGGACGATCATACGGCAAGGATGTGATTGTGGTAAAACGTGGGCCGCAATTTGTGCAAGTGATAAAGAAGTATTTTCGGCGCCTATTGTCTGCTGAGCGTAGTTCCTGCAGGCAGTCGTCACAGATTGCAATATCGGGAGGTACTACAGAGCCACTTTTGGTACGTTCGGCACTACTGCCTAAGATTTTGAAGTCCGAAAATTGGTTCGCGTTTTCGACATATTCAACGTGAAGTGAATCAAGTTTTGCCAGCGGTGGATGCGTATTTTTCATAGACTCTACAAAGTTGTCGATCTGCGACTTATCGCCCTCGACCTGAATTTCGACGACCGCATCGGCACGATTTCTTACGAAGCCGTTCAATCCGTATTGCTTTGCTGTTCGATAAACGAATGGCCTAAACCCAACGCCCTGAACAGTTCCTGAAATCAAAATAGTCGCGCGCAACTAAAGGCCTCAAATCCAACATAACGTAGGCTCGTTGCCTATGGGCGTCAGAGCGAACCCGAGGAAAAAGGGCGTTTTGTTATGATTAGCGCCTAGTTGCTGGAGATGGCGTGGGTTGAGCTATTTGTCGACTTCTCTCTTTAGCTCTTCAAGCATTCTGGCGTGTCGTTGTTCGTCTGACATGATTTTATTGAACGCCTTTCTGATCGATGTGAGCATTCGAACGTGATTCTTTGAATCCTCGACAATTTTGGTTAGTGTCGTCCGTGTTTTCTTATTCTCTGTACCCTTGATGAGTTTCGTGTAGCTCTCCACAATGTCCTCTTCAACCGCAAGCCAGTAAGATAGGTTCTCTTCTATGACGGCGTGGAATCCGGATTCCACATCCTTTTCTGCTTTTATCGCCTGGTCTACCGTTCTAATTTCTTCGATTATTCGCTCTCTGCCTTTCGATCCCATACACTATCACCATAATGAACAGAATCCAGCGAACAGCCCCTTAATTGCATCGGCTGCTGCATGGTAGACTAGATTAGGGTAGAGACCTGTAACTAAACTTAACCCAATCAAAATATAACACGGCATAAACAACAAGATGGGTGTTTTAGTTACGCTGTGTTCGTTGAGGTAGGCGCTTGGTTTGGCGAATACTACAATCTTGATGATTTTGAAGTAGTACGCTATGGATATCAGCACGTTAAGCAGCATTAGGACAACTGCCGCGTCTAACACTGGTGAACCCACGGCGATGTTAGAGAGTACGATAAAGAGTTCGCTCCAGAACAGGCCAAACGGTGGAGCGCCCGTCATCCCCAGAGCTCCAACAGCAAAGAGCGCTGCCAATATTGGGTTCTTTCTCCCAAGCCCTGCAATTTCGCCTAAACTTCGCGTTCCAATTTGATAAGTCACGATGCCTGCAAGAAGGAAAAGCATTCCTTTCAGCAAGGCATGATTCCAGATTTGGAAGAGGCTTGCGGAAAAGCCTCCTACGGTCAACGGTGCGATTCCAAGTAGAATGTAGCCTACCTGTCCTATGCTTGAGTAGGCTAACAGTCTTTTCAAATCATCTTGTTGTAGCGCCGAAAGATTTCCAACAAACATCGTCACAACCGCGGCGGTAGCGAGTAATGGTTGCGCGAGTGATACGTATTCTGGCTGAACGAGGATAGGGCCAAGGATTCGAATGAATGCGTAACTCCCTAGGCCTGTCATGATTCCCGCAAGGATCGCTGTCATCGGAGCAGGGGATGCAGGATAAGCGTCGGGTAACCACATGTGCATTGGGACGACTGCGGCCTCCACTCCGAACCCAATAAAGATCAGGAGAAGCGCAAGCGCTCCTATTGGAGTGAATGTTGCAAATGATTTCTGGAATGCTTCGAAATTCAACGTTCCCGTCAGCCCATAAACCATAGCGATACCGTATAGCGCTATGAGACTCCCGATTCCGCTCATCAGCAAGTATTTGATCGATGCTTCGATCGCGTCCCACCTGTGTTTGTAAAATGCCACGAGGCCGTAGCCCGCTATGCTCATTCCTTCCCAGCCGATGAAGAA
>DASQZS010000339.1:0-16681 GCA_035638535.1 Candidatus Acidiferrum sp. | reverse complement strand
GTCCAAAAAGGCCGTTAACCGATGAGTGATAAGTTTACTACAGCTCGAATTTCAAGAGACGGCGAAAAATTCGAAATTTTAGTTAAACCTGAACCGGCCCTTGAATACAAGATGGGCAAACCGTTGGGAATATCCCAACTTCTAGTCATCGAAGAAATTTTCAGTGATGGCGGCAAAGGAACTCGCGCCTCGACTGAGAAACTCGAGAAGGCGTTTGGGACAATTGATCCGCTGAAGATCGCCGAAGACATAATGAGACATGGTGAGCTTCAGCTAACGACTGATCAGCGACGGCAGCTGGTTGAGGACAAGCGGAAACAGATTGTAGCCTTCATAAGCCGAAACTGCATTGATCCGCGCACCGGAACTCCTCACCCACCCATGCGAATTGAACAGGCGCTGAGTCAAGTCAAATACTCTATAGATCCGTTCAAGCCACCCGAGGAGCAGTCTAAGGATATAATCGATGAGCTCCGATCGATAATTCCAATCAAAATGGAACAGATGCGTGTCGCAGTGAAGATCTTCGCTGAATACGCTGCGAAAGGCTACGGTGCAGTCAAAGGGTACGGAACGATCACCAAGGAAGAGTGGCAGGCTGATGGAGCCCTGGTGGCAGTGGTGGAAATGCCAGCGGGTGTATACGGGCCCTTCGTTGAAAGACTGGGAAAGATCACGCAGGGAACGATCCAAACGAAGATTCTCAAGTAACTCAAACACCTTAGCCAAAGTATATGTAGCAGTTTTCGATGTTGAAGTCCAATTCGAGTTGGACCAATTGACGGTGCACGCTGAGAAGAAGCAGTTGGTTGCCCCTGGAGAACTGCTGGCTGAAGGACCGTACTTTGCTGGTGAAAACACATACCGTGACGGTTCCAAGATCTATTCGGCGAGAATCGGATTAGCAGACGTTATTGGAAACAAGCTCATCGTAGTCCCAATCAAGGGCGCCTACATTCCACGCATTGACGACATAGTAATTGGTCGAATAACTGACATTGGAATGTCAGGGTGGCAAGTTGATATCTGCGCTCCATATCCGGCCATGTTGCCTCAATCGGAAACACCGATGCAACACGGGCGTGACATGGGACGACGTGATCTAGGGCACCTCTTTGGAGTCGGCGATCTAGTTCTCGCACAAGTTATCGCCTTCGATCGTACCCGTGATCCACTGCTGACAACCAAAGGCCGAGGACTCGGTAAGGTTACGTCCGGACGAGTGGCAAGAATTTCACCGGCGAAGATCCCTCGAATAATAGGAAAGCAAGGATCAATGATAACAATGTTGAAGAATGAGACGCATACGGATATCGTGCCAGGACAAAACGGCGTAGTCTTGGCAATAGGAAAGAATCCTGACCAGGAGAGAATTGCCGTTGAAGCGCTTTACATGATTGAGAGAGAAGCGCACACGAGCGGATTAACAGACCGCGTAAGAGCAATGATCTTAGAGGAAATGAAGGGAAAATAATTGGGCGGACAAAAGAAAACAGCTCAACTCATTGACAGCAATGGGCTTCGAGTTGACGGACGACGAATCGATGAACTTCGTCCCATCAAACTTGAAGTCGGAATACTCGATAAGGCAGATGGATCAGCATACATCGAACATGGGAAGAACAAAATTTTAGCGGCAGTTTACGGCCCGAGAGAAGCACATCCAAAGCACATAGCGCTGGCCGACCGTGCGGTCGTAAGATGCCGTTACCACATGGCTCCATTCTCGACTGAAGAGAGAAAATCTCCAGCTCCCTCACGACGCGAACTTGAACTGTCAAAAGTGATTAGGGAATCATTGGAGCCTTCAATAATGTCAGAATACTTCCCACGAGCTACTATTGATATCTTCATAGAAGTTCTGCAAGCAGACGCAGGAACAAGATGTGCGGGCATAACCTCGGCTGCATTAGCCCTCGCCGACGCAGGGATCCCGATGAAGGAGCTTGTAGCGGGGTGCGCTGCTGGAAAAATTGAAGGAAAAGTAGTTCTAGACTTATCAGATATTGAAGACAAACAGGGTGAAGCAGACCTGCCAGTCGCACTCATGGCAAGATCAAACGTCGTAAGCCTCCTCCAAATGGACGGATCATTAACTCTAGACGAATTCAATCAAGCATTCGAAATGGCAACAGAAGCATGCCGAAAAATCTACGAAATGCAACGCGAAGCCCTCAAAACAAAATACCACATCGTACGAGACGTTGAAGAGAAGAACGAAATAGTGGAGGCCAAAGCGTAATGTCTGCGACAAGACAACTATCCCCAGTAGCCAAACTAGAACAGAAAACTGTCGTAGACCTCATACTCAAAGGAAAAAGAATAGACGACCGTGGAGCGAATGACTACCGTCCAACCACGATAACCTTAGGAATAATCGACAAAGCCAATGGCTCAGCTCAAGTACACCTTGGAAAAACAAAAGTTGTAGCTGGTGTAAAGGTGGAGAAAGGAACACCATTCCCTGACACTCCTGACGATGGCATACTAACCGTCAACTCTGAATTTGTTCCACTTGCCTCACCAACATTCGAATCTGGACCGCCTGACGAAAACTCAATAGAACTCGCCCGCGTCGTAGACAGAGGAATTCGCGAATCAAAAGCAATTGACTTGAAAAAACTCTGCATAGAAAGCGGAAAGAAGGTTTTCATGGTTTTCGTAGACATATACGTTCTAGACCATGACGGAAACCTAATCGATGCCGCCGCAATGGCGGCGTTAGGCGCTTTAGTGAACGCGAAGATGCATGACTTCGACGTCAAGAACGGCGAACTAAGGTTAAAAGACGCAATCATTCCGCTCCCATTACAAAACTATCCCGTCTCTATCACCTCAACCAAGATCGACTCAACCACAGTCATCGATCCGTGCCTCGAAGAAGAACAAGTTATGACGTGCAGACTTACCGTCACGACAGACAAAGACGACAATATCTGTGCTCTGCAAAAAGGCGGGCTTGGCGTATTTACGCCGGACGAGATAAAACAAATCGTTTCAACCTCAATAGGCAAAGCCAGAGATATTCGAGCTAAAATTCTAGCCAGCGTGAAGTAAGATGGGTAGAACCTACAAGGTAGGCCCCTCGGGCAGTTTCGGAGCTCGCTATGGTACAGTAGCCAGGAAACGCTATTCAACGATCATAACCGGCCTCAGAGCCGCCCACGAATGCCCGCAATGCCATATCTCTGCCGTAAGACGACTATCAGTAGGAGTCTGGGAATGCGGACGATGCGGATTCAAATTTGCAGGCGGAGCCTACGCTCCAAGAACTAAACTAGGAGAGATAGCTGAAAGAGCATCACGCGCCGGCGTTGCCTCCTCAATGCTCGCTGAAATCAAAGCGCAAAAAGCGCGCCAAGCAGAAGCTGAAACGAAGGTAAAAGTTCCTAGAAAGCGACGACGCGCCATAAGCAAGAAAGTAGTAGAACCAACCACCACGGCTCCTGTGGAATCACCATCCGCCGACGATGCGTCTTCTGATTCTGAGGACAAGCCTACGTGATTGGGTTAACTACTGGCAGACAGACAACCCAACGGATGAACAGTCTGCTAAACGATCTCTGCCACGCCCTTCCACACGCCAAAATGATTAGACGCGGTAAATTAAGCCTAAACGATCTTTCCGTTAGACTGCTGAACGAGAATCTTACACACGCTATAGCGCTAAACCGGTGGCATGGAACCCCCGGACGACTAACCCTATACAACGTCCAAACCAAGGGACTTACAAAACTCATGCCCTCAATCTTCTTAAGCGAAATCAAACTTAGCCGCGAATACAAGAACTATAGCCGATATACCGTGAAAGGAATTACGTGTGGTAAGGTGAAGGAATCAACTCATCAGTTTTCTGAGATACTCTCAGTCGTCTTCGAAATCCCAGTGACTCAGGATCCGACTGACGTGGATGCGACGTTCCACTTGATTCAATATGGCGACTCAATACGACTCGTGGTAACGTCGCCTCCAATGGAACGCGAAGTAGGACCATGCCTTACTATTTCACGCCTGCTCTGGAGAGACATAGGCGTCTAAACTTGTCGAACGCAAGTGCGAAAATCAAAATACGCTTTCGATCGTCAAGAGAACTCAAATCAGTATTCAATTCGCTTACCCCTGAATTACATAACTCGCCAGGCCACCGTGCACGTGCCTCAGCGAAAATGTACCATCGAACTTTACAACTAAACTTCGAGGCAGAAGACTCAACGGCCTTACGGGCAATAATTAGCTCATTCTTACGAATAACCAAAGCATCCCTCAATGCATGCGACACTCTTATGGTGGCCAGAGCGCAAAGGCGACGACGTAGCTAGAAATCGAGAGTAAATATGCTCATCGACATCGATAAGGAAATGCAGGCCCGAGGTGTGGACGGAATTATCGTCCTTGGAGATACAACACTGGCTAACCCTGACCTAACATACGTAGTTGGAGGTTCTCTGGCCCGTGGAGGTATCTACTTCAAACGTGTCGGAAACGATCCCCTATTGCTGACAAGTAATCTGGATGTGAGAACGGCTCGAAAATACCGAATTGTTAAACAAATCAAAACATTCACTGAATTCGGTTACGAGAAACTAACCACCGAACATGGACGCGACAACGCGTATCCGCGACTGATCAAAATGGTACTGGACGAATTAGGCATTCGCGGGAAAATAGCCTTGTTCGGTCGAAGCGACCTTGCAGGCGGGATATATTTGGCAGATCAGCTCCGTAGAATGGACGTAACAATCATAGGTGAAAAATCGCCGACGATATTGGAATCCGCCAGAGAAACCAAGACATCGAATGAGAGGTCACTCATACGCGACATTGGATTGAAGACCAGCAGAATCGTCGACGGTACAATCGATTTATTGCGAAATCTGCGAAATAAGCGTGGGCATCTTTACTCCGGAAAACGCCGAGCCACAGTAAGTTTGGTGAAAGAATGGATTTCCATCGCCCTCGCGAAAGAAGAGCTGATCGCTCCTGAAGGAACAATTTTCGCTCCCGGAGTCGCCAGCGCCGATCCGCATAATGCCGGAAATCCTCTCCAAGAACTCAAAACAGGCAAACCAATCGTCTTCGACATCTTCCCACAATCGGAAAGAGGTTACTGGAACGACTTGACCAGAACCTTCGTCCTCGGAAAAGCCGATCCGAAAACCATCAAACTATTTGAGACTGTCAAAGAAGCACAGGCAGCAGCGCTTGATTCAATGAGAGACTCTGTGCCATGCAACCAAGTCATGATGAACGCTTGCAAAGTCATAGAATTGAAAGGCTATAGGACTCTGCGAGAATTGTATCGAGGAGAAACATCAAACGTCACCTCAGGCTTCATTCATTCACTAGGACACGGCGTCGGGTTAACAATTGGCGAACGTCCTTACCTCTCGCTCCTCAGTACGGAAAGATTAACGAACAATCAAATCGTCACTGTAGAGCCAGGCATTTATCTCCCAGGATTTGGCGGGGTAAGGATAGAGGACACAGTAGCTATTACTCGGAACGGTGTAGATATCTTGGATGCCGTTCATCAAGACGAATTAGAGGTAAGTTAACTCATGGATACCAAGATAGTTGACATAAAAGTTCCCGAAGGTTGCAATATCATCCTAGGGCAAAGCCATTTCATAAAAACTGTCGAGGACTTATACGAGGCGCTTGTGAACGCCGTTCCAACCATCAAATTTGGAGTCGCATTCTGCGAAGCGAGTGGCCCATGTCTTGTCCGTCATGACGGAAACGATGATGGCCTGAGACAGCTCGCCACTAAAGCAGCCTACGAAATATCAGCAGGCCATAGCTTCATAATCTTCATGCGCGACGCCTATCCAATCAACGTACTCGACAAAGTCAAATCCGCTCCTGAAGTTTGCAGCATCTACTTAGCCACATCCAACCCGTTCCAAGTTATCGTAGCACAAACAGGTCAGGGGCGAGGAATCTTGGGAGTAGTGGATGGTTACGCACCGAAAGCAATCGAGTCAGAAAAAGACATTGCCGAAAGAAAATCATTTCTCAGACATATTGGCTACAAGCTATCAGGATGATTTTTTCCAGATTTAGAAGCTGACAAGTACCAGAGCGCCCCTGCAGGTGTGTCTTCGATGGCCACCCCAACTTCTGCGAGCGAGTTGCGAATCTTGTCCGAAGTGGCCCAATCGTTTCGTCTCCTAGCGTCATCCCGCAATGCGAGTAAGAGATCTATAACCCGTTCGAATGTTCCACTCCTTCCGGTCGTTTCCATTCGTAGAATTCCGAAAACGTCACCAAAGTAATCGAACGTCGCCAGTACTTTTGCTATCGAACCCTGATCGGTTTTTCTGTTGCCGTAAGGTTCAATGTTCTTAGCAAAAGCTATCATGGCAGCCAAAGCGCGCGGAGTGTTGAAGTCATCATTCATCGCTTCATCAAACTCGTTCTTGGCCTTGTATGCTAATGCCTGAACTTCAGTCTCCGCTGAAGCAGCGGTTTCAGAAGTTTGCATTGATCGGAACTGGTTATAGACAGAACGTATCTTTTCAAGCACTTCCTCGGCTTGCTTAATGTTTGGTTCTTGATAATCGAGTAAACTCCGATAGTGGCTCATCGCGAAGTATAATCGCAATGTTTCAGCATCGTGATTGTGAAGCGCTTCCTTTATGGTGATGTAATTGCCCATCGACTTTCCCATCCGAGTTCCTCCAACCATTAAAAGGCCGCTGTGCAACCAATATTTCACGAGAGGCTTCGTCCCCGTGGCGGCTTCAGCCTGAGCGATCTCTGCCTCATGATGTGGAAAGATCAGATCCAGTCCACCACCATGAATGTCATAACTCGGTCCGAGATACGTGGTAGTTATCGCAGTGTCCTCGATATGCCACCCTGGTCTTCCTTTTCCCCAGGGACTATCCCATGCAGGTTCTCCTGGCTTTTGACTCTTCCAGAGTGCAAAGTCAATCACGTTCTTCTTGCGCGGATCCGGATCGATACGGTGCATAACTAGTTGGTCGACATTTTGATGTGAAAGTTCCCCATAACTTGAAAATTTTGAGACGTCGAAATAGACGTCTCCCTCAACTTGATACGCGAATCCTCTCTCGATTAGGGTTGAAATCTGCGAAATAATCTCAGGCACGTGCTCGGATGCCTTAGCGTAGAGACTTACACTAGTGATACCGAGGGCCTTCATGTCTTCAAGGAAATCTTGTGTGAACTCATGGGCAAGAAGAAGTGGATCTCGATTTATGCTCTTCGCCTTATTGATGATCTTGTCATCAATGTCAGTTATGTTCATCAAAAAGAATAGGCTGAACCCTTGAGCTCTGAGGTAACGAGCAATAATGTCATACGCCAGGTACGTTCTTGCATGTCCGACATGGCTGACGTCATAAACCGTTGGTCCACAAACAAACATGTTGACCCGGTTTCCACGTGTCGGTTCGAATTTTTCAAGAGTACGCGACATTGTATTGTAAACCCTCATAGACAATGGCATTCAATGGCTCCTGATTATGGGTGAGATCGAAGAATCAGACCGAGACGTTTCGACAAACGCCAACACCCATCGTCAACACAACCACATTTAGCATCAGTTATTCATCTAATTAGTTTATTCCCCGTTGAGATAATGTGAAAATTCGAGAAGAGAGTTCGATGATGTCAGAGAGGAACCCGAACCCTTACACATATATTGATCGAGCAGCCCCCAGTTTGCAAAATGGTTGAATTCCAGAATGGCGCAGGCGGTCCTTAAATCAGATAAGAGCGATGAGCTTATCGTACAACCTGAAGTGAACATTGGCACTTTAGGTCATGTAGATAACGGAAAAAGCACACTTGTTCAGGCGCTTACAGGAGTGTGGACCGCCCGACATTCAGAAGAGCTCAGGCGGGGTATCACGATCAGGATCGGCTATGCCGACACGATCATTTATAAATGCCCGAAGTGCCGTCCGCCGAATAACTACACGATAAAACCGATCTGCCCCAACTGTGGTAGTGAAGCCAAATTCGAACGTGCAATAAGTTTCGTCGACTCTCCTGGACACCATAGCCTAATGGTAACGATGCTATCCGGATCGGCCCTAATGGACGGGGCCCTATTCGTTCTCGCAAGTAACGCGAAAACGCCGCAAGCACAGGATCGCGAGCATCTATTGGCGGTAGGCAGTGTGGGAATAAGAAACCTCGTGATCGTCCAGAACAAGATCGATGTTGTAACTAAAGAAAGAGCGCTTGAAAATTATAAGGAAATTGAAACGTTCGTAAAAGGTACGATTGCTGAGGACGCGCCAGTTGTCCCGATCTCTGCACAACACGGAACCAACGTCGATATACTTTTGCGGGAAATTGAGAAACGAATTCCAACACCAAAACGTGATCTGGCAGCTGCGCCAAGGATGTATGTGCTCCGATCCTTCGAAGTTAACAAGCCTGGAACTGACGTCGAAGATTTGTTGGGAGGGGTATTAGGTGGATCAGTAGTGCAAGGAGTCTTTCGCATTGGGGACGAAGTAGAGATTAAACCAGGGATCGCGGTTCAGGAAGGAGGACGTACCAAGTATGAACAACTCGTAACAACGGTACGAAGCCTAAGTGTAAGCAAGGGACAAGTTCAGGAAGCGAAGAGCGGTGGATTAGTAGGAATTGGGACCGATCTTGATCCGTCGATCACAAAATCTGACTCGCTCGTCGGCAGCGTCGTAGGCAAAGTGGGTACTCTGCCGCCAACCCTTACGAAAGTGACGTTGGACGTTAATTTGTTCGATAAAGTCGTAGGCACAGAGTTAACTGTCCCTGTAGATAAAATCAAAACCAACGAAGCGTTAGTGCTAAACGTGGGAACAACAGTGACCTCGGGCATTGTCACCTCGGCAAGAGAAACTATCGCGGATGTAGCTCTAAAGAAACCCGTATGCGCCGAACCTCAATCAAAAGTAGCAATCAGCCGACGAATAGCAGATAGTTGGCGTCTGATCGGATTCGGATCATTGAAGGCGTAGTAAGCGATGCCCGTCAAGGTTATTCTTGACTCTAATTTTCTGATGATACCGTTCCAATTTCACGTAGACGTATTCCAGGAAATAGAGTTCCTTCTCCAAAAGAAAATCGACTTCATAGTGCCGTCATTGGTAAAATTCGAGTTAACCTCCATCAGTGCAAGAGGAGGAGAAGGCGCCCCCGAAGCTTCACTTGCTCTCCAGCTAGCGTCAAGATGTCGAGTTGTCGAAGTAGCCCTAGATTCTGGAGAAACGACGGATGACGCAATCGTGAAAGCCGCAAAGAAGCTTGGTGCGGTAGTTGCAACGAGCGATATTGAGCTGAAAAAGAGGCTAAGGTCTATTAACGTCCCGGTCGTGTACCTGCGCGACAAATCGAAACTAGAAGTTGAAGGAATAGAGCCTGCGTACTTCTAGCTAGCGTCACAAGAGGCACAAGAATGTTCAGATTAGTAACCGTAGAAGACATCGTTAGGATCCCCCCACAAAGTTTTGGACACCCAATCGATAAGGCGGCAAAAGAACAGATCAAGTTGAAGTACGAAAATGTTGTCGACGAAGAACTAGGATACGTCATACTCGTCGTTGATGTTGAAGTAGATCCGGTGGGTAAAATTCTCCCAGGAGATGGCTCGACCTATCATAAGGTGAACTTCAAGCTACTGTCGTTCTACCCGGAAATGCATGAAGTTGTCGAAGGTGAAGTGGTCGAAGTTACGGACTTCGGAGCCTTCGTGCGCATAGGCCCGGAAGACGCGTTGCTTCATGTATCGCAAATAATGGATGATTACATATCCTTTGACGAAAAACATGGGGTACTAGTTGGCAAGGAATCTCAAAGGAAGCTTGGGAAGGGAGATATGGTTCGCGGACGAATCATAGCTGTCAGCTTCCCGAGAGGAGGAACTGGAGGAAAAATAGGCATAACTATGCGTCAACCCTTCCTCGGAAAGCTCGACTGGATCGAAGCCGACATTAAACGAACGAAAGTTGCCCGTGAGGAGAAAGCGACTTGAGCGAGAAGGCCTGCAAAAACTGCAGGTTCGTGAGCAACGGTCCAGTGTGCCCAAACTGCAAATCAAACAACCTAAGCGACGATTGGAGCGGACTCGTAGTCATAATCGATCCGGCCAACTCTGACGTCGCAAAGAAGATGGGCATCAAAAACGCTGGACGATACGCCCTCAGAGTTCGCTAACTCTCAACCATAATGCGCGCGCGACTCTCAGTTGCGAACTCTACGAATAACCAATTCAGTCAGACAACAACTCAAAAACCCAGTTGGAATATTAGTTGAAGGTAAATCAGTCGACTGCAACGACGCTCTGAGGAAAGCAGTCGAAAAAGTAAAGCCATCGCCTTCTATCCTTGTCGGCGATACGATATCGAGAAACGCCGAAGCCTCAGGAATCGTTGCCGACGTGATCATAGTCGATAATCTAGAGAAGCGACACGAATCCGCCAGCAGAATCTCTCCGGGAGAACGAAATATTTTGCGCCTCAAAAATGCTCCAGGAACAATCGACGCGAACGCCTGGGACGTTATTCACTCCGCGATTCAAAAGCGAAAAAGCATGGTGATGGTCGAAGGTGAAGAGGACCTCCTTACCTTAGTGGCGGTCGTTCTTGCGCCCTTAGGCTCGCTAGTAGCCTACGGTCAACCTGATAGGGGAATAGTCATAGTTGTGGTTTCTGATGTAGAAAAGAGTCTCGCCGAAAAGATAATTCGAGGGCTTTGCGCTACTTGACTGGCTTTACGAAGTCTGTGAAGCTGCACGAGCCACATGTCCATCTTTCAACGGGATTCTTATGAAAAGCCATTATGTTGGCGCAGCGTGGACATTTTCTGTTCTTTAGTTTCGCTATGCCTTTCTGTTGGTCGATTTCGTATAGTCCACTGAGACGTGCTTTATCCTCTTTTTTTGCGCTCACTTGGCTTCAGGCTCCTTGCCCTTCTGTTTTGATGTTTCTTTACCTTCCTTCGCCGCTTCTTTAGGTTCTTTCGTAGGCTCTTTGCTTTCCTTCGCTTGCTCTTTGGGTGCGGGCGCGGCTGTCTCTTTTGGTTTTGCTTCCTTTTTCGGTGCTTCCTTAGGCTTTTCCTCTTTCTTCTTAGCCTTCTGTTCCCTAACTTTCGTACGTTCCTCGCTCGGTAGGTTCCGTACTCGAATGTATTCTGGTACTATTAGTTTGGCTGTCGCTAGGTCATCGTAAACTTGTATGATGCATTCAGATTCTTGAGTACCCGTGCGAGTATGAATATCGACGACATAGACACTCTCTGACTTGACGCCATATTTTGATGCTACCGCGTCTCTGAGGGCCAAGCGTGATGGTGATCCTCCGTTCTCGTGGCCGACATCAGCGTAGACTTCTTTGCGTTTCAGTAGGGGGTTGTACTCGTCTTTCTTGATTTTAAGTTCCAAATTGATTCACTTCACTATTTTGATTTCGATACGGGCTTCGCTTCTTTGACTTTCTTCGCAGCTTTGGATTCCGTTGATTTCTCATCTTTAATTTCGGTTGGGGTTCCTTGAGTAGGCGTTGCCTTTACTTCCTTCTCTTTTTGACCGTCTTGTTTCAGAGTGAAGTTTACTTGATAAATGTCGTCGGATATGCTGCGGCCACGAACGAGTTTTCTCCGTCGTTCACCATGTCGAGTTGGCTTAAACCCAGGCCCAGATGAAATAACAATGTATTTCTTGGCACTGCCGTGAACGTCACCCCTCATGGGGATTCCGTTCTTGTCGCAACCTCCTGAGATCAGAACTTTACCTTGTGCGATGCCTAGTGCCGATCCATCAATCAGTTCTCCCAGTGATCGTCCGATTAGTGCTTGAGCTCGAGCTCCCTCAACTTCGTTTACCGATGACTTACCGGTAGCCGGATCCGAAACTATCAGCTTAAATTTTGCCATCTCATCGACCTTGTTACTGTAACGCGGAACGTTACTAGCGTTTGTATGCCTTTTATTAACATTATCAGGCGTTGCCGGTCAAGAGTGTGTATGACTTCGGAAATGGCTCTTCAATTCTGAAATGCTCATGAAACCGAGTTCTCGCCTATTGGCGCCACCTGTCTCTAGCCAGATGTGTTTGGGTTTCTTTCCTTCAATTTCTAGCAGGAAATCTTCGACGAGGAGATGTATCGTGGTGGCGGGCCATTCGCCTTCATACATTTTGTCGACCAAGATGCGCCTTTCAGCCGGGCTTAGAGACCCTTGAATCTTAAAATAACTCAATTTTCCGTCAGACGATTGCGTTACGCCTAGAATTGTCGTATCTCTAAGTTCGACGAGAAGCATCGAGTATTGATGGATTTCGCTTAGGATATGTAGCACATCGCTAGCCGTTATCATGGAGCTCATTGTCCGGTAGGCGACGAACATTTCGAATATCGTACAGTATTTATCAAGTTTCACAGCTTCTCGCTCTAGCACCCGTCAATAATTCGCAATTTCAGTCGTGGAGATAGATTTTCGACCTTAGCGGGTAGAAATGTTCATAAAAGGCCCGACTTTGCTTACGCTAGCCAATTGGCAAATGTGCGGTGAAGCGAATGCCAAAATCATTCTACGTTAAGTTCGAAGTACCGAAGGAACTCGCGGACAAAGCTTACCAGCTCGTCCAGGTAGCGAGAGACTCCGGAAAAGTTAGAAAGGGAACAAATGAGTCAACAAAGGCAGTTGAGCGAGCAGTCGCAAAACTTGTTCTGATAGCAGAAGATGTGGATCCGCCTCAAGTCGTCGCTCACTTACCTATTCTTTGTGAGGAGAGGAAGATCTCTTATCTTTTCGTCCCAAGCAAGCTGGAATTAGGACGAGCAGCAGGTATTGACGTAGGCTGTGGCGCTGTATCTGTGCTTGAGGGCGGCGAAGCGGCGAAGACGCTAAAGGAATTGGTTGATGCGACCGAGCAACTCCGTAAAAGTGGAGCCAAGACGGAGCAATGAGTACACCGAAGGAAAGAACAGAAGAAGCAATAACCCCGGCCGAAGTCACACAAATTATTGGGAGAACCGGAGTTACGGGTGAAGTGATTCAAGTACGCGTGAGGATTCTCGAAGGGCGCGATAAAGGGCGCGTAATTACACGCAACATTAAGGGCCCGATTCGCGCTGGAGATGTTCTCATGCTACGCGAGACCGAACGAGAAGCTAAGAAGATCAGGTAGGAGCGTCGGTTGCCAAGGACCTACACCTGTTCATTTTGCGGGAAAGACTTTCCGCAGGCGACAGGGATAATGTTCGTAAAAAACGACGGTTCAATACTTTACTTTTGCACCACAAAGTGCAGAAAGAGCTTGATGGTCTATGGTAGAGACCCGCGTAAGCTCAAATGGACAGTGTATTACGGTAAGAAAGAACGAGGAAAGTAGGAACCATTGTCGGTTTCCGAGCGAACCTTCGTCTTCTTAAAACCTGAAAGCGTTATGCGGGGATTAATCGGCGAGATAGTCTCTCGGTTCGAAAGAAAGGGATTACTTCTCATAGGCGCGAAACTAATTCAGTTGACGACCGATCAGGCGCAGATGCTATATCAGGTGCACACGGGAAAGCCGTTCTTTCAGGAACTTGTATCCCATGTAACGTCGGCCCCGGTTTTCGTGATGGTGTGGCAGGGGCCAAACGCCGTGACAATCGCTAGAAACTTAATTGGAGCAACAAATCCGGCTAACGCCACTCCAGGCACAGTTCGTGGGGATTTCGCGTTGAATGTAACGCCTAACGCCATTCATGGTTCCGATTCTACGGAAAATGCGAAACGAGAACTTTCAATTTTCTTCACTGAAAAAGAACTTGTGAGTTACAGCAAGCCTACGGAACAGCAGTACCAGCTGAAATAGGCTAGAATCCCCACACGGGATTTTCACGCCTCTTTATTTCTATTAGCTCTTTAATCGACTCATGGTCGCTTTCCGTTAATTCACCGGGGAACTTTGTCATCATGACCTTAAGATGACGTTCCGGGACGTCTGCATAAAGGATGTCTCCTTCGTCAATATTCCTGCCTACGACTCCGTCTTCAATCGAGACGGCGACTTGCATTCCGACCTTAGCTTCTGGAACGTCTGCGCCTTTATCCTGAATCTTCTGTACGTCTCCCACTCGTTTTCCTGACTTCGTTATGAGTGGAGATTTAGCTTTCATTCGTCCTGAGAGAATCTCAACGCCAACTATGGCAGGGTTGCTTCTTCTAAAAACGAAACCTTGCATGATTCGGGCCTTACATGGGCGCACCAACAAATCCAATTCGGCTTTGACGCCTGAGGTGCGTTGTTCATCACTCCACCGCAAGTAGTCCTCAAGTAAATGGTAGATCACGTCAGACTTGAAGATCGGTATGCCTTGAGTCGTCGCCTCTTCTTCAGCGTCCGGTAGAACTCTCACGTTGAATGCGAGGATAACCGCCAGCAATCTATCCTCCTGACGAAATGCCTCCACTTCTACGATATCGCGTTTCGAAACATCGCCAATGTCAGCCAGTCGAATCTGAATTCCATGGCGTGATAATGATTCGGTGACGGCCTCGAGTGAACCCAGCGTGTCAGTCTTCAACACGACTCCAGATGTCTCGGTCTTAACGCGAAGTTTTTCTACTTCCGCTTCGATCATGCGAACGTATTCTTGGGTATGCTTGCCTTTAGGCACCGCGTAGAGCGGTGATCCAGCTAATGCGTTCTCTAATTTTGGAGCAGCCAACTTAACTCCAGAAGCAGCAGTCACGCGTTTAACGCTCATAAATCGATCACGTGGATCTCGAATTTCATCTAGCGGCTTTGGAACAAGAATTGCGCGAACTTCAGTCACAATCGGCGCATCCCGACCGCCTAAGACCACTGTGTCGTCCACTTTCAATGCGCCGTCGAATATGATCGCGTTGATGGTTGTTCCAAGTCCCGGCTCGTCTTTGACCTCAAGAACAGTTCCTCTCGCTGGCCCTGAGGTGATCTCGAGTTCGTTGAAGAGATAGGCCTGTGTCAATCCCGTCAGAGTTGCCAGCAATTCTGGAATTCCCTCCCCTGTTTTCGCGCTGAGAGGCACGATGGCCGCGGTTCCCTTGAAGTCTGAAATCCTGTCGAATCTCTCCGCTCTGAATCCGAGTCGAGACATCGTTCCTAAAATGGTGTAAACTCGATTATCTAATTCTGTTTGAATCTCAGGGAACTGTGATTTGAATGATTCGCCGAAAGTTAGATTTGGTTGAGATTTCCATCCGCGAATAGAGTCGATTTTGTTCGCCGCAATTACGAATGGCGTCTTTCTGCTTTTCAGAATGTTAATTGACTCGACAGTTTGTGGCTCTACTCCCTTTGTGACGTCAATTACGAGGATCGCGATATCTGCTGCAGATCCTCCTCGTCTGCGCAGGTTCGAGAAAGTTTCATGCCCGGGAGTATCGATGAGGAGGAGGCCCGGCACTTTGAGTTCGACATGGAATTGTTTCAGAAGTGGTCCTGCGATTGCTTCAACGGCCTCGCGTGGCAGAAGACTTGCGCCGATGAGTTGTGTTATTTGACCAGGTTCGCGTTTTGCGACAGTCGTTCCCCGCAGCTTATCTAGTAGGGTGGTCTTGCCGTGGTCGACGTGACCCAGTACTACTACGATAGGTTGACGGAGAGTCAATGTACTCACGTAACATTTGTAACGGAAGTGCTACAGTTAGCGACGCAACATTTTAACGGTTCTATCACAATTTCAGAAAATAAGTGGGATTAGTTTCCATCGTGTCTTTTGCGCATATTCCTGATACTCTCGATCCTTCCGTAAAACGCGTTCTTCGGCTTGCAGTCTTAACATCGTAAAGGATACAGCGAGTGCAAAGACAATCAGATTGTAATATGAGAAATTGTTGATTACGAATCCCGTTTCGGCAAGTGCATATCCAAAGTACATGGGATGTCGAATAATGCGATAGGCACCCATGGTTTTGACGCCTCTGTTTTCGGGCGCTATGCCGAAACTCCTATTCAACGACAGAAATGCGCCAAGTACAAAAAATCCGCCTACCGTTTCGAAGAACATTCCCATAGCAGAACCGCCATATCCAGGAATGGGTCTAAACAGCAACGGAGCTCCCAGCCCCACGAGTGCGTAGACGTATTCGATAGGCCTGGATGAAAGAACGACCGCATTCTTTCTGATTAGAAGTAAAATGAGAGCTGCTATTTGGTAGATGAAGAAAAAAAGCGTTTGTGGTTGTTGATACGTACTGAAGAAGTGAATGTACGTATAAATGAAGTATAACGCTAAAACAACGAAGCATGTATCTGTGAGGAGAGCGAACGGTCGTCCTTGCATCGTTTCCACCTCGTTTCAGGTTGAAGTTTCTACGGCAACCTATCGTTCGTAATAATTACCATCCAGCGAACCTAGTAATTTTTTCATCAGAAACTTTTCCATGTTCCACTTCGGAAAACGTCGCTTCTAGAATTTGCAGCCCTTGCTCGGCATCCTCCTCAGATAATATGAGTGGCGGAGTAATTTCTACGACGTTTGAGTTTTGTCCAACGTAACCTAAAATTAGTCCGTTTTCCCAAGCACGATAACAGACTTTAGCCGTTTCCCGTGCCGCCGGTTCCTTTGTCTTCGTATTCTTCACTAATTCGAGTCCGAGGATGAGGCCTTGGCCGCGAACGTCGCCAATCAAGTTATGCCTTTGCGCGATTTCATTAAGACGCTTTTTCATGTAGTTCCCAATTTTCACA
>DASQZS010000338.1:0-3654 GCA_035638535.1 Candidatus Acidiferrum sp. | reverse complement strand
GGTTACTATGCCTCAGTTTCATGACCTTTGGATCTCAGGCGGAGAACCTTTTCTCCGTAAGGACCTTGCTAGAGTCATTCGGCTCTTCTACTCGAATAATCAAATTAGAGACGTAAGAATTCCAACCAACGGACTACCAACGGCTCAAACGGTTTCGATTGTGATGGAGATTCTTCAAACCTGTCCTGAGCTTCATCTCGAGATCGATATCTCGATAGATGGACCAGCTGAAATTCATGACAAAATCAGAGGAGTTCCAAGAAACTTTGAGCAAGCGCTCGAAACATTAGACTCGCTCCAAAAATTACGAACCCAATACCAGAACCTAACGCTCTACGTTAACTCCGTGATTACGCAGGAAAACGAAGACGCGATCTCAGAACTTGGAAGCTACTTCAAGTCATCGTCAGATCTGGACGGACATTATTTCCAAATAATACGAGGCGATCCAAAAGACCCCCAACTACAATCGGTTTCTCCTCAGAAGCTTAGGGAAATCTACAATCAAGTATTGCCTCTAAATCTTGAATATGTGTCGAAACCATCACGAAAGTTCTCGCTCCTCGAGCGAATCAAACAAGCGTACTGGAAAGCTGGGTACAAGTTCAGTTATGAGACGCAGTACCAAAACTATGTTCATCAACGCAAATGGAAGATGCCATGTACGGCAGGGCAGACATCAATTGTGATCGATTACAATGGCGACGTACGAGTATGTGAACTCCGCAAACCAATAGGAAATCTCAGGAAATACGGGATGAACTTTCAGAGCTTCTGGAATTCAAAAGACAGACAGAACGAAGTGCGGCAAGTCAAAAGTGACCAATGCTTCTGTACACACATTTGTTTCATGTACGATTCAATGAGACATAGCAAGCGCGTCATGCTATGGGAACTTCCGAAAGCGTATTTCGTCGGTCTAATTTCCCGAAGATTCAAAAAAATTCCGCAAAAGCATCTTTGCACTGCAAAACCCGAGATTGTCCTAAGCAAAGCGTAGGACAATCTGCACGTAGGAGCAAGCGGACAGCTCAGCGAAGAATCCTAGCTGCCAATTTATGTAATTTCTCAATCTTTTCAAGCGAGAACTTTCGATCAATCGTCACGAGTGCATACTTTCGTCCGGAATGAAAGATCGCTGCGATAATGTCTTCATGGATTAGGATAGAATATTCAGGTTTGCCGAAAAAAGTTGCGAAGTCCTCATGCTTTTGGACTGAAACGAGTCTTGCGATTAGATGAGGCGTCTTTTCGAGCGGTTCGAGAGGTTGAACACCTTCCCTCATTCCACCTTCAAGAATTCTACCGTTAGTGTCAACGAGAGCCGCAAACCGAACACGTTTATCAAATTTCATGAATCTATCGTAGATCTTCGTCATTTCACAGCAAACCTTCAGTCAATCCACGTACACAAAGACTTTCCTATAACCGAGTTCCCCGTGGTTCATAGTTGGCTATCAGTCGCCGGTAGGTTTTATTTCTTAGAACTTTCAATCAGACGATCCTCCGGGCCGGTCGTCTAGTCTGGTTAGGATACCTGCCTGACAGGTTATAGCAAGACGCAGACCGCAGGTGGTCGAGAGTTCAAATCTCTCCCGGCCCACCATATTCCACAGCAGTATGGCCCATAAGTGGCGTAATACAATTAAATGACTGCAAGTAATACAAAGATCTATGAAGCGCCGCTACAGCATGACTCTCGACCCGTCGCTTGTTCATAAAATTGATTTGTTAGTTGATGGGACGCGGTTCACGAATCGCTCACAGACAGCGGAACATCTGTTGAAGCTCGGAGTAGAACAGCTTCGTCCCGAGAGAACCGCGTTGATATTGTGTGGCGGGTTCGAGACACGCGTTAGGCCGGTTTCGTTCTCGACACCAAAGCCTCTACTGCCTATAGGTTACCAACCGCTTTTGGAGTACCAGATCAGCTACGTCAAGAAGTATGAGTTTGACAGAATCATTTTGGCCATAGGCTATTTGCAAGAACAGATCGTGCGGTATCTTGACGAACATAAGCTTGGGGTGCAATTACGGTTCAGTTTTGAGAAGGAACCGCTTGACACGGGTGGCGCTATCAAGAACTCCGAATCCGTCATCAACTCTGACTTTCTAACGCTGAATGGAGACGTGATTTTTGCGGGACTCGATCTTGACAAATTAGTTTACGCACATAAGAAATCGAACGCACTCGCAACAATTGTGCTCGCAAAATCGAAAAATCCTACTAGATTCGGTGCGGTAGAACTTGACGAAACTGACAAGGTGATAAGTTTCGTGGAGAAGCCAAGGAAACAACCGGTAGGAGAATCTTGGGTTAACGCAGGCATCTATGTTATTCGGCCGTCGCTATTTTCTAAGATTCCTAAGGCTAAACGAACGTCTTTGGAATTGGATGTTTTCCCGAAACTTATGCGAGAAGGAGCGATTTCAGGATACAAACATACCGGGTATTGGGCTGATGTCGGCACTCCAGAGGATTATCTTAGAGTTCAGAAGGATATACTGACAGGAGTTCTGAAGCCTGAAGAAGTTAACGCTGAAGCATAGGTTTCAGGAATCCAGAAGTCCAATATTCGCTTTGAGTTTTGCCAGAGTTGACGAGACCATTTCAGAGATGACCTCTTCCGGCAAGTCGTGATAGGCGCATTCGCTGTCCAAGGTTGTGGGTGCAGGTTCTCCGACTAGCGCTTCGAACAGCTTGCGCCAATTTTCCGGAATCTCGTTTGGCAGCGAGTTACCGATGGATGCAGCTGAAACTAGCGTCCAAGTGCGAGCTACGTTCGCCAAATTGTAACCTCCTCCGCCAAATAGAATAAGGCGTGAGTCCGAGACCTCGTGTGAAAGGCCGTCAACGATAGTGGTCGCTTCATGATATGTTTTTGATGTGAGCTTCAAGTGTGCGAGAAGATCGTTTGCGTGAGCGTCGGCGCCGCACTGCATAAGAAGGATTTCAGGTCGAAACTTTCGTACCGCCCTGGGAACTATCTCTTTGAAAAGTTTCAGATAACCATCATCATTCATGAATGGTGGGAGTGGAATGTTGATTTTCAAACCTGACGCCTTTCCTTCACCTATCTCGTTGATGAAACCGGTTCCAGGAAATAGGTTCCGTCCGTCTTCGTGGAAATCTATATCGAGTAATGCTGCGTCATCGTAGAAACCATACATTACTCCATCTCCGTGATGCGCGTCCACATCTAAGTACAGTATTTTGTTAAGGTCATACTTCTTCTTCAGGTAAGCAATTGCAACCGCTGGATCGTTGAATATGCAAAAACCTGAGGCGTGATCTTTGTGAGCATGGTGAAGACCGCCAGCAATATTCACGGCATGTTCCGCGTGTCCCGACATTACGATATCTACTGCCGTAAGCGAAGCACCAACTGCGAGTGCTGAGGCTTCAAAGCATCCCTTGAAGGCAGGAGTATCACCGAGATCCAAGTAGCCATCTCCAGTTCGACTCATCTCCTGTACGAACTGCAAATACTCTTCAGTATGGAACATTTGCAATTCCTCCATGCTGGCCATGCGTGGTTCCTTGACATCGACGTTAGACGCAGTCAACAACCCAAGGCTTCGCATCAGTTCGAAAGTCAACTTGAGGCGTGTTGGCTTTAACGGATGAGATGGACCAAAGTCGTAGTGTTGGAA
>DASQZS010000337.1:0-6074 GCA_035638535.1 Candidatus Acidiferrum sp. | reverse complement strand
AATTCGACTTGTATAAATGTAATCTCCTCCAGATCTCGGCATGGCCGCACCCAAGAGACCATAGACTAGGGCGATAGGAATCACTATCACGAGTCCAAAAGTCACTATCCAAAAAGGCGAACTTCCTGGAAAGGTGAGGTCGGGCCATGAGAAGAGCCACAGAAAGTTCATTTGCAAACTTGCCCCGGCACTCGAAATCATAAACACGTCCCACACACTTAGCCCTCTTACGATGCCCGTCGCGTCTCTTACGAAAGTGAGCCTATTGACCAATCTTCATCCCCCCGGAACAAAATGCCAAACTAATATTCAACTGATCAAACGCAGCCAGTTTCCGAACAAGGCTTGTTGACTCTGTAGTCAAAATCGATCTATGGACCATAGCCACAGCTCACGAAAAACCAGATTCTAATGTCTATAAAAACTCTGATCATGATTATCATACTAGAATCTAGATCAAATATGACAAAATTAGTGATAAAACCGATCTAAGCTTTCGGCGCAATATCTGTTGAGTCCGGCGCGGTACCAAGTCGCGCGTACCGGCAATTGCGAATTGTCATACGCATTAAGAGTTAGTTTCCAGGTGCACCACAAGACCTCACCCAAGGCATACTCTTTTAGGGCTATGGTCTTGATACGATTCCCAGGTGTAGTGCTTGCTTGCGAGCAAAATAAAAAATATCTTGGTTTACAGCAAAGACATGATTAACCTTGGAAAAGCCAAAGATTTGGAATTTGATACTTCCGAAATGAAAGTTACCAACATCATAGTCGAGTTCGAGAGAGAGGCGGCAAAAAAGGCTCTTGGCAAGATGATCGTACTACGTCATGCAACAGGAAGAGTTCCAGCCGCTTCGATAGAAAGCATCAAAGATGCGGTGAACCTAAAATCCACTCTGGCAGAGCTAAAAGATGCATTCAAAGACCAATCCAACCCATGACAGAAATTAATAACAAGCCCGAACAGTCTTCGAACGGGAAGCAATAACGTCTCAGTTATGCGCAATTAACGATATAGATACGTAACCTTATATATGCTGAGCAACTAAGTTATCTTGTTGGCCGTGCACAAACGTGGTCGGCCCTGAAAGATGGGTGGAACCAAGTTGTTGCACTCGGGAGTGCCTTGTGATTAGAGTGCATTCGCCTCCGGCCAACTTCATTTTCACGCTGCCGCAATCTAAATCTAGCCTGGGCAAGTACTGGTTCTTGAACCATCTTGGGGTCGAGAGAGAGTAAGATTGGCCGCAAGAGAAGGAAGAAGGTTGAGTTTGACCTCACCTTACTTGAAGGCAAGGCGAGACGCTGGGGAATTCGTCTAACTCCAGCAAAGAGCAGACGTAAGAAGAGTCGCGAGAATTCGTCGAGTGTGTAACCCGACAGATTATTCTGTGGCCGTTACAAGATTCGTGGTATTTCCGCGGACTATCGTAGTTTTCGATTTCTGGAGAGGCTATTCCGGAGGAATCTCTTTCAATGCTAATGCGAGGCTGATACCTTCTCGTTTTCGGTAGAAGTTGGCTCCTATGTAGATGATTACTGGAACTAGGATTGTGAATGCGATTGCAATCCAGGTTGGCGGGATGTTAGCACCATATAATGGGTTCGAGATTAGAAAATATTCCATAACCAGGTACCAGATCAAGGATACGAAGCCTGCAATCGAAATCAGGGGCACAGGGCCGATCTGTATGTTTGCGGGCGAGTTCGAGTAAATATCTTTTCGCGTAAACGGGAAAACGATTGCTGCTATCGCCACAAAAACGAAACCCAACATGAATGCGATGCCGACTCCTGATGCGAAGGTTAGGAAGGAAGTGTAGTTCGAGAGGATAAGCGCGATTTCTGCTATTATGCTGATTAGGATAACAGTGTAAGTTGGTGTTCCATATCGCCCGTGGACGGATGCCAGTTTAACGGGGGTGATCCGATCGAAAGACCATGCGAAGAAGCTTCTGCTGACGGCGGTAAAGATTGGGATAATCGCAGATAGGACGGCTGCTGTCCAGGTTATTGCAATTAACCATAGGATCGTGGGGTTGTCGGTTAGCATACTTATGAACAGACCCCAGAACGGGGCAACGCTGAATGGATATTGATTTGAAACATTACTTGCCAGGAACCATGCTGAACCTAGGAAATCATAACCGAAATCGTTAATCGCCAATCCTCCGAGCACCGCGAGAAGAATACCGACAAGGAGCGTTGGGAGAATCTGTGAATATAGCAAAGTTTTCTTGACTGACTTGACTTCGCCTGCGTAGTATGAGGTTGCTATTCCGAAACCTGTTGTTAGGAAGATGAAGTAGGTGATACCAAGAGTCTGAGCAAGTGGGTTTGGATTAAGAGGTGAAAAGCCTGCATTATGGGCTGCTTGTATGATTCCTTGGTACGAACCGAATTTGTTGAAGGCTTGGATGAAAGACGTATTTGAGTTAGTAACCAAAAGCCATAGCATCAGGGCATATCCAATGAACGATAGGACGATGAGCACGTTCGTTAACTTGAAAGAGAAACTGATTCCAGCTAATAAGACCAGGGTCATAATCACGATCACAACTGTCCCGACTATTGTTACGTTCAACGGTGCCGAGAGCGTATTTGCTAAATTGATCAGCGACTGATCGCCGGTCACCGTACCGATTATCAGAAGGCTTGGTGCAATCGCGAATGTCGTTATTCCAGCTGTGTAAAATACTGTTGAGACTAGGTACCAGATCATTAGATGGCAGTTGAACACGAATCCAATTCCTGGGTTGAGTGACCTACTCATGAAAACATAGTCACCTCCCGATCGTGGCATAGCCCAAGCGAACAGGGTATACATCAAACTGATGAATAACGAGAAGAGCGTCGCGATTATCGTGGCCTGAACTGGATCGCTCCCCGGGAATAGATAGATCGCTGAGGTGTAAGTAAACAATCCTAACGGCACTGCGAGAAATCCGATGCTTGCCAAGAATGCGTCAAGTCCTGAAACCCCCCGAACAAGACCGGTTGCATCGCGGACAAAAACGCGTCTAGTCGCCATGGTGGCCACTGCCAAACCCCTACGCTATTTATTATTTTCCCACAATGTTCAAGCTTCAAATCATGCAGCAACATGACTCCACTTTGGTACTTGAGTGAATGAAATGGCTAGGGAAGTATTCATCGAGCGAATGAGTTGGACTGAAGTTCAGAAAGCCGCGGCCGAGGGTTACATCGTCACGCTGCCAATCGGTTCGACAGAACAACATGGGCCTCACCTGCCCTTAGGCACCGATGTTTTCATTGCGTCAGGTATCGCCGAAAAAGTAGCGTCCAAGGTAAACATGATAATTGCTCCACCAATCAGCTACGGATACTATTCGCAAGTGCGGAGTGGAGGCGGTGGAGAAAGATTTCCGGGCACAACGAGCGTTGGAAGTTCAACGCTAGTCGGATTAATCAGCGATGTAGTCGGAGCGTTCATTAAAAATGACTTCAAGAAGCTCATACTTCTAATTGGACATTTCGAGAATTATCCCCTGGCAGCAGAAGGACTCCAAATAGCGTTGAAGTCCTCAGGCAGGACAGATGTTCGAGCGCTCATAGTGAACTGGTGGGAATTGATTCCGCCTGAAGTTTTGAGTGAAATATATGGGAGGGATTTTCCCGGTTGGGAAACCGAGCATGCTGCGATTGCTGAGACGTCCATGATGATGGCTCTTAACCCGGAACTAGTCAGAACTGAAGTGATTCGAGACTACGACCTCCCAAGAAAAACAGATTATGATATCATCCCCGCACCCAACGACGTCATACCCAAAATGGGCGTACCATGGAAGGTTACTCCCGCCTCGAAGAGGAAGGGGGAAGTACTTATACAAACAGCTGTGAACAGAATTACTGAAATCGTGAGTAAAGAATTCTAATCGTCGTCAGATGTGTAAAATCGATTAGGTGAAAATAACGTTCACTTCCGGAGATGATCTGCGTGAAAGCCTTGTTCGGACCTCAGGAGCGGTTCCTGAACTTGTCTCTACTGATACTTCGTTTCGGATTGGGTTTTGTGTTCCTTTATGCGGGATCCTTCAAGGTAGCTAATCCTACGGTAGCTGGGATGTTCCACATGTCGAGTGGGCTCTTCACCATGATTGGCGTGTTAGAGATGCTGTCAGGGATTGGAGTATTGTTCGGATTCTTGACGCGCCCCTCAGCGATCTACCAAACCGTAATACTACTAGGCGCTATCTTCGTGGTAGGCGGAGGAAGCCTGACGAACTCATTCGTACCACTGGATGTAGGGTTACTCATGATGCCACTAGTACTTTTACTCTGCGGGGCTGGGAGATATAGTGTCGACGCCAGACTCGCAGATCGCAACCACTAATCATACAAACTGATCGGACACCTAGGGTTACGATTACGACTTCATGGAGCAAGTGAGCGCGGTGGACTATACTGAGATTTCTCGTTACGTTGAAGGGTTGGTCGGCGATGGAGGCGAAGCCCTAGCTCGCGTCTACAACGAATCTGCTGCGATGAAAAAGCATGATGTGTTTTCGATCGATCCTTCTCGTGGGCGTTTCCTTGAATTAATTACGAGAATCAGATCGCCAAGGAGCATCCTGGAGATAGGGCCAGGAATAGGTTACAGTTCTCTCTGGTTCCTGAAAGGCGCAAGTCCAGCAACTACTCTTGACGTTATAGAAGTAAATTCGCATGTAGCTCGAGAATTTGAAAGAGTAATGGCGAAGGAAGGCTGTCGCAATAAGATCAGAATTCACCAGGGCGCGGCATTACAAGTACTCGCTAAAATGGAGAAAGTTTTTGACTGCATATTCATAGACGCCGATAAGAACGAATATCCCGATTACTTACGACACTCGCTCCGACTAACGCAACGAGGAAGCGTCATACTTGCCGATAACATGTTCTGGAGCGACATCGCCACTGGGCAGAAACAAACAGGCCAGCGAGGCGTCCGTAGCTACACCGAGATGATCTTCAAAGATAAACGACTAAGCAGCCTAATCCTCCCCCTCGGCGACGGCTTAGCAATTAGTTACCGAATCAGGTGAATTTTCTGATTCAACATTCGGAGGCATAGTTGCTTAAACGAGTAGGTACCCTCGAATCGATGCAAAGATTCGTTTCTTCTGTGTGAAGAAAAACAGGGAAAGTGTGGACAGATTTCGGACGGTTTCTGAGTTTCGTAGTCAGAATCATATTGTTCTACCAGTGGCGGTGGTGCCAGCGGTAGTAGCCGTTACCATAGTAACTGTTTGAGTAGTAATAGTTGTTGTAGCCTGGAGAATAGCAACTGCCACTCGTGTAGTAGTATCCGTTCTGGTAGTATCCATACTGGCAGTTACTGTATGGGTTGTAGGGATTACCGTAGGGATTGTTGTAAGGATTTGGAGGGTAGCATGTTCCTCCCACATTTGCATAGCCTGGCGGGCAGTAATTACTGTAGCCCGGATAGCAACTTCCACCGATGTATGAATAACCTGGTTGGCAAGGGGCGTATTGCGCAAAGACCGGACTGCTGCTTGGTGCAGTTATCGCTACGGCAAGAAAGACGGCTAGCGCTAATATTGCGGCATCACGCGTCTTCAAAATCTCGCATCTCACCTCTTCGGCACTACTATCTGTAGTTACCGCACAAAAAACTACGTTACGTAGTTAGATTTAACCAATGCGGATTGCCTTTAACGTAGGCAAATTTACCCACTAGACAATCTGTCAGGGCGAAGTCTCTGCTTAAGAGAACGCGCAGCCATACCTTCGTGCCCACAAAATTGCCCCAGGGGATCAATGTTCGTCGCGGTGCAGATTCAGTAAGTTACCATTTGTTGTGTACGTCTGATCGAATCAGTTTATCGTAGATGGATTGAACTCCATTCATTGTTCGAGCGTCAAGAGCAGGAGCGCTGCCAGCTTTCAAATTATCCTCTACCTGTTCAGGTGTTTTGGCTCCGGGGATCGCGCACGTGACCGCGTCAAACATCAAGATCCAGCGAAGTGCGAATTCAGCCATACTTAAGCCGGGCGGAGTGAGTTTTTTCAGTTCGGCTAATGCTTCGAGCCCTCGGTTTAGGTCGACA